>JAWLHT010000014.1:0-34122 GCA_041690195.1 Candidatus Latescibacterota bacterium | reverse complement strand
AGCGGCGGGCCGTTTATTGTCATTCGGCACAAACTGTTACCACCCCAACCGCATTTGCAGCGCAAAGCGCTCGTCTTCATCACCGCCGGGAACATTGGAGAGTTCGTCGGTGAAATAGGCAGCGTCAATGCGCACGACCTTCAGGTCGATTCCCGCTCCAATCGTCGGATATCCGGCGTTCATGCCCGCCCGGAGTTCGAGAACACCAAGATCGTACTCACCTCCGACATGGATCTTCCGGAAAACGTTTTCTTTCCGATTGTCAAAAAAGTCAACATAATCGGCCAGCACCGCTAGGCGGTTGTTAAAGAAACGTTTTGCGATACCCAAATCCACAGAGGCGTACTCTCCATAACCAATATTCCGGAGCGAAGCGCCCACTTCCGACTCAATGAAGGGAACCTCCAAAAGCGCACCGAAATCCATGGCAAAATGGGTGGAAGAGTTATCGTTGGCAGAATCCACAATCGGGTCCATGGTATCCTGCGCATTGCCCAGATCGGACGCCTTGATCTGGAAAATCGGTGCAGTCCGGCGGTCGATGTACTTGAAATTCGCTCCGACTTTCAAACCGGGATAGAGTATCAGCAGCGGCCTGGCCACACCCACGGCAAACACGGTGCTGGTTGTCCCCTCCCCCCATACTCTGGGTTCATAGATACCCCGGTCAATCTTGAATCCCGTATCGGAAATGTTATACACAGCGACACCGACACCGGTACCCAGAAAAGAAGCCGCCGCCGAAACCATCGGCGAGACGTTCAAGCGGGCCCACTTGCCATCGTAAGGTTCGATATCCTTGATAAATGCTTCTTTTTCCGCAGTGGAAAGATTGTCAAAATTCTCGAAATTGCCTTTATTCTTTTTCACAAACTTGGCAATATCCCGCAAATCCGAATTTATGTACAGGGGAATGTTGGGAACCGAGATGCTGAATCTGCTGACATTACCCAGCAGCGCGGGGTTGCTGACAAAGTCTGTTCCGCCTCTGCCACCGGCGACTTTGGTATCGCCCATTGACATGGACCTGGCGTCACGATACATCATTCCGTCATCTGCTCCGGATACCTCGGCCTGCCCAATCATCGCGACACAGAGCATTCCGGCCAGAAAAGTTATTCTCTTCACCGTTCCATCTCCATTATCTCAGGATTTACCGTCTCCACTATCTCAGACTCCACTGCTCCCAGATTGCATGATACTGAGTATTCGCCGTGTTGGTGGAGTCATACTCAGACATGTAATCGGAATCCTCGTCAACCAGCCCGTCGCCGTCATTGTCGATGCCGTCAATGATCTCTTCGTCGACTCTTCCGTCGCCGTCATTGTCCTTGTCGTCATCGTACCAGTAGTAGTTGACGATTCGCGCCGAGTTGTTGATGAAGTCCCGGATCTCGGCAGGATCAAGAGAAGTGGAGTCATTAAGCATTTCGATGAGATAACTCACGCCGGATTCACCGGTGGCCAGAAATTCGAAAAAGCGGGCGATAAGCGGATTGATGTCATCGGGACTGTACCCGGAAACACCAGCAGCCCGGGCTGCTTTGGCAACTCCCGTGGCAGTACCGAGAAACGCCGTCAGCCCGTTGAATGTAACGGTTTCCCCTGTTGTTTCATCGGTGGCAACGATGCCGTTGAAACCGAACCCTTCCTTTCCTCCACCGATCATCTTTCCGATATCGGCAACCTGAATCTGGAAATCCCGGCTGTCAATCCTGTTGTCACGGTTTGTGTCGCGAAGGCTCAGAACACCGCTCATGATATTAGCGACGGAATAGTCGAGTGCGATATCATCCTTGTCCAGTTCGCCAGAGGTTTTCCCGTTCCATATACGGGCGAGGCGCAAGGTTATGTCCGAATTCGCCTGATACCAGGAAGTTTTTGTGGCGTCGGACTGACTGTCGATTTCTTCCAGGAGAGCGAGATTGCCTGAAGCAGATGTGCTCTTATCGTTTTCCACCAAGTCCACGATCCTGGCGATGGTGAGCCCGCTTTCAAGGAGCACCGCCTTGGAGTACGTATAGAGCACCATGGAGTCTGTGGAATCCCTGAGCGCCCCGTTTTCATCGGTCAGCGCTTTCCGGGCGTCTGCGTAATTACCGGTGCGGATGGCATTCTCCGCGGTCTCCAACGGTGTCGATTCATCATCGGACGCAAACCCGAAAAGGTTGCATCCCGCGATGGTCGACGTCAGTAGCGCAGCGGCCATAAGTACCGGCAACCGCTTGAATTGTGCTGCCATACTGTCCTCCCCCTTCTTGCACAAACGCGTTTGGAGCTTCTGGTGATTCTATTTCCACTCACGACAGCAATTTTTCAATCCCGCCATTCCTCCGCAAATAAATCGAAAGGACACACTTATACGCATGCATTTCACTACGGAACTGCGCGGACAGAGTCCGCGCAGTTCCGCTTCCCGCCTTGCTCCTGAAACGAATGTGAATACGCTGGCGATTTTCAGTTTATCAGGAGAATCAGGTCCCTTCTCTCCAGGAGTTCAGATACGCAATCTGCTCCGGGGTCAGGGTATCAATGGAGATGTTCATCGTCTCAAGCTGGAGTTCGGCTACCCGCATATCGATTTCCGGGGGAAGCTTATGGACGCCGGGAGCAAGCTTCTCCCGGTTCTTGATCCCGTATTCGACTCCCAGAGCCTGGTCGCAGAAGGACATGGCCATGACCGTGGAGGGATGACCCTCTGCGCAGGCAAGATTCACCAGCCTCCCGTCGCCGCACAGAAAGACCGGCTTTCCATCAACCATGTACTCGTCGAACCAGGGTCGGATGGTTCGCTTCGAGGAAGCGGCCTTCTCCAGACCGGTGACATCGATTTCATTGTTGAAATGTCCGGAATTGGCCAGCACGGCGCCATCTTTCATGGCCCGTACATGTTCCACGGTGATGACGTGCAAATCGCCGGTAACCGTGATGAACAAATCGCCCAAAGGCGCGGCATCGGCCATCGGCATCACCCGGTAGCCGTCCATGGCCGCCTGAAGCGCCCTGAACGGGTTGACCTCGGTGACGATGACATTTCCCCCCATGCCTTTGGCGCGGAGGGCAACACCCTTGCCGCAGTTGCCGTAACCAGCCACTACGACGGTCTTACCGGCAATAAGAATGTTGGATGCGCGGAGAATGCCGTCGAGCGTTGACTGCCCGGTACCGTAATAGTTGTCCATGAGGTGCTTGGTATCACAGTCGTTCACTGCGATAATGGGATATTTCAGCTCGCCTTCTTTCTCCATGGAACACAGGCGAATTATACCCGTAGTGGTTTCTTCGCACCCGCAAATCATGTTGGCAAGCAGTTCGGTACGGCTGGTATGCACCGCGGTGACCAAATCGCACCCGTCGTCGATGGTGATATCCGGGTTAAAGTCGAGCACGGCGTTAATGAACCGGTAGTAATCTTCCACCGACTCACCCTTGTATCCATAGGTCGCGATTCCGTCAGCGGCCAGCGCAGCGGCTATATCGTCCTGGGTTGAAAGTGGGTTGCACGAGGTGATAGCCACCTCCGCGCCCCCCGCGATCAGGGTATGAACGAGAACTGCGGTTTCCTTGGTGATGTGGAGTGCAAGACCGATCCGGTGGCCCGCCAGCGGCTTTTCGCGTTCGAAACGCTCTTTCACTTTGAGAAGAGCACCCATCTGACGTTCCGCCCACTGGATATTCCGGCGCCCCTGTTCGGCCAGAGAAATATCTTTTATTTCGTATGCCATAACAACCCTTTCTGATGGAGCACACTCCGCGGAGCGTGCTTTATGGAAGTTACCGGGCAGATGCAACCTGCGCGGTGACGGGCATCACAATGAGACTACATTTTCAGAGCCTTTCGAAGTTCATCTGCCTTGTCGGTCTGTTCCCAGGTAAAGTCAGGGTCCTTGCGCCCGAAATGACCATATGCCGCAGTTTTGGTATAGACGGGACGCCGGAGCTTGAGCGACGAGATGATCCCCTTGGGCGTGAAATCGAAGCAATCCCGGAGCGCCCGGCACAGCAACTCATGATCAACGGAGCCGGTGTCGAAGAGGTCAACGTTAATGCTCGTCGGCTCGGCGACCCCGATGGCATAGGAAAGCGCCACTTCGCAACGGCGGGCAATACCCGCGGCAACGATATTCTTTGCCGCATACCGGGCCGCGTATGCAGCGGAACGGTCAACCTTGGTACAATCCTTGCCGGAAAACGCGCCGCCGCCGTGCCGCCCCATGCCGCCATATGTGTCAACAATTATTTTCCGTCCGGTGAGTCCCGTATCGCCGTGGGGACCTCCGATGACAAAGCGTCCGGTGGGATTGACGAATATTTTTGTTTTGTCGTCGAAAAGTTCGTCGGGAATGATCGGACGGATAACATGTTCGACCATATCCTTGCGAATTTGTTCAAGCGAGGCATCGGGCTGATGCTGCGTGGAGACAACCACGGTATCGACATGCACCGGACGGCCATTGATATACTCCACAGTGACCTGGGACTTGGCGTCCGGACGCAGATAGGGAATCTCCCCGGCCTTTCTGAGGACAGCCAGGCGCTGAACCAGCCGGTGAGCGAGACTGATGGGCATGGGCATGAGTTCCGGAGTTTCATCGCAGGCATACCCGAACATCATGCCCTGATCTCCGGCTCCCTGATCGCAGTATAATCCCTCTCCCTCGTTTACCCCCTGAGCGATATCACAGGACTGCGGGTGAATAGAGGTGATAACGCCGCAACTGTCCGCGCTGAAACCCATGTCTGCATCCGTGTACCCGATCTCACGGCAGGCTTGGCGCGCAATTTCTGAAAAGTTGATGATGGCTTTGGTGGTTATTTCGCCAGAAATAACGATAAGTCCCGTAGTGCAGAGAGTTTCGCAAGCCACCCTGCTCATGGGATCCTGGGCGAGGGCAGCATCAAGAACGCTGTCGGATATGCGGTCGCAAACCTTGTCAGGATGCCCCTCGGATACCGATTCCGAAGTGAAAACAAATTTACCGGTCATGTGCTTCCTTTCATTACAAGCGGTAAGCGTGCAATCATTCTACACATCTTTATATGTTTAATTCCTGTATCTCGTTGCGAATAATTTCTTTCACTTCGAAAGCGGTCCCGCACTCCAGGGCCCTGGACGCGATTTCCCGCGCCTGCTCCATGCTCACCGAACGAATGAACCGTTTGATAAACGGTATGAAGGAGGGGGTCATGGACAGCTCATCAACCCCGAGCCCCGCCAAGAGGAGCGCCGAAACGGGGTCACCCCCCATCTCACCACACACGGCCACTGGAATTCCTTGACGATGGGCTGCTTCAACAGTCATACCGATCAGTCGGAGCACTCCGGGATGGAGCGGTTCGAAAAGGCTGGCGATTTTGTCATTGGCCCGATCCACCGCCACGGAGTATTGAATGAGATCGTTTGTCCCGATGGAAAAGAAATTCACTTTTTCACCGAGCTTGTCTGCAATCATAACCGCGGCGGGAACCTCGATCATCACTCCCACCGGAAGCTCCGGGTTAAACGGCAACCGGTCGTTTTCCAGCTCCCGTTTCACTTCATCGATCATCTGGAGGGTCTCGTTCAACTCTTCGAGCGAGGAAATCATGGGAAACATAACCCCCACATTTCCTGCCTGGGAAGCACGGAGAATGGCACGGAGCTGAATTTTGAACAAATCGCGCAAAGCGAGGCTCACCCGAATGGCGCGCCAACCCAGATAAGGATTTGCCTCCGGCTCGGGCGGGGCGATATATGAAACCTTGTCTCCACCGAGATCGAAAGTCCGGACCACTACCGGACGAGGATGCATGATATCCGCCACTTCACGGTAAGCGGTATACATCTCCTCCTCACTGGGGAGACGGTCCTGCATGAGATAGTGGAACTCGCTGCGGTAGAGGCCGATTCCTTCGGCCCCATTCTGGAGCGATGCTTCCGCTTCCTCAGGAAATTCGATGTTTGCCAGGAGCTTGACATGTTTTCCATCGGTGGTAACCGCCGGGGTATCCTTCAGCTTCATGAGAGAACGGCGGTTCTTTTCCAACTGCTCCTGTTCTCCGATATATCTTTCTATGGTCCCCTGATCCGGATTTATAAACACCCGTCCACGATTACCATCAACGATTACCGTGTCTCCGCTCGCCACTTCCTGAGAAGCTGTTTTCACGCCTAAAACCGCCGGAATTTTCAACGCGCGCGCAAGTATGGTGGCGTGTGAAGTCTTGCCTCCAAAATCGGTGACGAAGGCCTTGATACGACCCGAGTGCATATTGGCGGTATCGGAAGGCGTCAGATTCTGGGCGATGACAATCACCGGCTGTTCAATACCGGCCAGAGTAATATGCTCCTTGCCGAGGAGCTTGGTGTAGACGCGACGGAGAAGATCGTTAATATCACCGATCCGCTCCCGCATGTACTCGTCTTCAGTTCGCTTATACGCCTTTACGATTTTTCTTGTCGTTCGGAAAAAGGCGTATTCCGCGCTTTTCCCTCCTTCGACGAGACGATCTGTTTCCGCGATGAGATGCGGGTCTTCCAGGAGCATGATGTAGGGATCAAAAATACTTGCACTCTCTTTTCCCACTTTTGCTTCAAGCTTCTGACGGAGTTCCCGGATGTCTTCCGCAACGCGTGTCAGTGCGTCCCGAAGCCGGATTTTTTCCGTTTCAGCCATTTCGGGAGAAATGTTCCTCTCTTCAACCCACAGCGTCTCACTGTCGTATACATACGCCTGGCCGATGGCAATTCCGGGCGAACCCGGTATCCCCGAATATTCCCGCGATTCCCGCTTATTGTTCATTTTCAGCGCTCTCACCCCGCGTTTTCGTCTCGTTTCCGCGGCTCATTCCTCGTCGAACTTGCTGTCGATCAGCATTCGGATACCCTCCACGGCTCGATCGGCATCATCTCCTTCGGCGATCACCCGCAGTCTGCTGCCGTGCGCCGCAGCCAGCATCATTACTCCCATGATGGATTTTCCGTTGACCCGCGTGCCTTCAACCTCGAGTTCAATTTTTGATGAAAACCGGGATGCCGTCTGCACCATCAGCGCGGCCGGACGGGCATGAAGTCCCAGTTTGTTTTTGATAAGTATTTCTTCCTCGATATGCATATACCGTTCCATTTCCCTCGTTTATCCCGGACCGACGCCGGTGCTCGCCGTTAAGTGATAATCCAGCCAATAAACACGGCCAGCACGGCAGAAACGATCAGAACAACCGAGGGGGGAATGCGCCGCCTCGGCAAAATAAAACCCAAAAGAAACAGCGCCGCGGCGCCTGCGGTAACCAGACTCAAACGATATCCCGGAGCGGCGAGGAGCCCCACCGAGAGCAAGGCAAGCAGAACTGTCCCGGCTGTTTCCATGAACCGTGTCGCAGGATCGATCCGGGGGTTTTTTATTTCGATCACCACCCTCGGACCCAGGGTATACCCGCGAACAAGCCAGTACCACTTCAGCCAGAACACCGGGATGTTAAACGCCATCAGGAACACCAGTGCTCCCCAAACTCCCAACTGATACGCCGCTATGAGTCCCAAAACAAGGGAAAAGGGGCGTAGCGTACGCCAGAACAAACGATCTCCGACTGAACCGACTGCCTGCCCTACCGCAGTTTTGAAGCGATTAATATCCGTCTCACTGATACCGTCCCCATCCCGGAGGCGCTCTTCCATTCTGGCTACCGCACCCAGAACGAGAGTTACCATAAACGGGTTTCCGTTGTAATACTCCAAGTGACGAAGGTAAAACTTTCTTCGTTCATCCATATCGCGCCAGATATCTTGGCCCGCCGGTTCCAGACAAAAAGCAAACCCGATATTCTGACGATAGGTAACGGAAAAGGAACCTTGCGAAAAAAAGCTTCGCAAATATACCCGCACCAGCGTCCACCAACTCAACTTCCGTGTATCAGGGCCATGAAAAACCATGCGACACCGCCCAACGCGCCAAGGAGAAGATAGCGCCGTTTGCCGTTCTGCCAATAAAAATGAAGCGCAGAAGCGGAAACCGCACCAAGGATTACAAGCGAACCTCCCATCAGAGCCTGTTGCACTCCGAAGGGGAGAAACCGTACCAGTCCACAGGTGACCACACCGGCCGGTACAAAAAGTATGGTCATGCCCGCGCCCTTCAGAAACATCATACCCATTCCGAGAAGATGCCAGCGGCCTATGTTGGTAACCCCGCCACTTTCGAACTCTTCCATAACCCGGTCGCTGAGGTTTCCATTCCACTGTCGAAGGTAATCTGTCAGGCGCAACCCTACCGCGCCGACAAGAATCCCGAACAGCATGGCGGGGAGTACGGCGGCTCGCGCCATGCGCGCATCCATCCCGAACACCCGAACCGCAGCCAGCAAAGATGCCGTTGCCACGAACGCGGCCATGTCATGATCCGTGAATCGTACCGCTCCGAGCGGCATGTATCCAAGCCACAGCAACTGAAACAGAATACCCAAAAGGACACCCGTTTCCGGCATCCCGAAAACAACCCCGAGTAGCGTACAGGAAACCAGCGGTTCAGATACCATGACTTGGGGACCCGCAGTGGTGTCCATGGACACGATCCCCCCGAGCAGTATCACGACCGGCCAGAAATCCATGCATCACCCCCCTAGCGCCTGGAGATTGGAGAGCAGCTTTTCCAGTTCATCACGTGCGTCCGATAGTTTTCGGCGTTCCTGCTCCACCACCGTTTCCGGCGCTCTGGACACAAAGGATTCATTGGATAGTTTGCTCTCGATGCTCGCTATAAAACCCCGGCGGCGCTCCACTTCCTTGGCCAGACGCGCTCGTTCACGGTCGAAATCCACCAGTCCTTCGAGGAACACAAACACTTCACTCCGGTCGCTGATACCGGCGGCGGACTTTTCGGGGCGGGCGGCTCTCCGGTCGAGATCAAGCCTGGCTACCGAGGCCAAATCCATGATGTAGGATCTGTTATCCGCAAAAACCCGTTCGGCGTCGTCATCCGCGGGAACAACCAGAACATCCGCTTTCTGCCCGAGAGGGACATTCACCTCGCTCCTTATATTCCGGATAGAGCCGATGAGCGACTGCAGCATGCTCATTTCCCGCTCGATGACATCGCTCTCCGCCATGTGGTCAGCTTGCGGCCAGGGAGCGGTCATGACGCTGTCACTTCCACGGTCCCTGAGGGCATCGGCCAGAATACTCCATACCTCTTCTGTAAGAAACGGCATGATCGGATGGAGAAGCTTCATGCTTCCGGAAAGAATTTCCGATGCATTGCGTAAAACGAAAGCACGCTCGTCGCCTCCCCGCGCCACCCTGGGTTTGATGATCTCAAGATACCAGTCGCAGAGATCGTGCCACAGGAACTCATATATCAACCGGGCGGAATCGTTGAACCGGAAAGATTCCAACGCCTCTGTGATCTGATCAATGGTGTGATTGTATCGTGAACGGATCCAACGGTCGGCCAGGTCGGGTTCCACTCCCTGCGAGCTTCCTATCTCTCCACCGGAAAGGCTCATCAGGAGGCGCGTGGCGTTCCATATTTTATTGGCAAAATTTCGTCCGATATCAAACGTGTTATGTCCCTTGTGCTTGCTTCCCCCAGACTTGCTTTCGTAGGAGATAAACACATCCTGTCCCTGCGATGTGATCATTATCATGCTGAAACGCATCGCATCGGCGCCGTGACTTTCGATGACCTCCAACGGATCGACTCCGTTCCCGAGCGACTTGGACATTTTTCGTCCCTTGTCATCACGCACCGTGCCGTGCAGATACACATCCGCGAAGGGAATATCTCCCATGAACTCCAGTCCGGCCATAATCATGCGGGCGACCCAAAAGAAAATAATCTCCGGGGCGGTGGAAAGAGTGCTGGTCGGGTAAAATGCCTGCAGAGCCTCCGTTTTCTCCGGCCAGCCGAAGGTGGAGAAGGGCCACAGCCATGAGCTGAACCAGGTATCAAGCACATCGGGGTCCTGAGTTACCTTAGAACTGGCGCATTTGGTGCAGATGGTCACCGGTTCGCGCGAAACCATCACGTTGCCGCAATCGCCACAGTAGTACACCGGAATGCGGTGTCCCCACCAGAGCTGACGGGATATGCACCAGTCCCGGATATTCTCCATCCAGTTGAGATACACCTTGGTCCATCGCTCGGGATGGAAGCGGACCCGGCCGTCGTTCACCACCTGTACGGCGGGTTCTGCCAGGGTCTTCATCCGGACGAACCACTGCTGGGAGAGATAGGGCTCCGTGACCGTATGACAGCGGTAGCAGTGTCCAACGGAATGGATATGCTCTTTCGTCTCGACAAGCAGACCCTGCTCCGAAAGCAGATCGAGAACCTTCTTTCGTGCGGCTTCGCGGGTTAGCCCTTCGAATTCCGGGCCCGCGGCGGCATTCATGGTCCCATCGCCATGCATCACGATGAGCGGCTCGAGATTGTGACGAAGTCCGATTTCAAAATCGTTGGGATCGTGCGCCGGAGTCACCTTGACCGCGCCGGTGCCAAACGCCGGGTCAACATAGTCATCGGCGACAACCGGAATCCTGCGCTCCGTCAGGGGCAGCAACAGGCTCTTGCCAACCAGATGGGCATATCGGGAGTCGGCAGGGTTAACCGCCACCGCAACATCGCCAAGCATGGTTTCCGGTCTGGTCGTCGCGACCACCAGCCCCTCTGCCCCGTCCGCTGCTGGATAGCGGATGAGCCAGAGATTGCCCTTATGCTCTTGGTGCTCCGCTTCCTCATCGGAGAGAGCGGTCTGGCAGCGGGGGCACCAGTTGATAATATACTTGCCGCGGTATATCAGTCCTTTTTCGTAAAGACGCACAAACACCTCGGTCACCGCGCGGGAAAGCCCCTCGTCCATGGTGAAGCGTTCGCGCTCCCAGTCGCAGGAGCATCCCATGCGCTTCAACTGCTGGATAATGGTGCCGCCGGTCTCCTCCTTGAACTTCCATACTTCTCGTATGAATTCTTCCCGCCCCAGATCCTGACGGGTTTTCCCCTGTTCCCGGGCGAGCTTTCGCTCCACCACATTCTGTGTGGCAATCCCGGCATGGTCGGTTCCGGGCATCCACTCCGACTCGTACCCCTGCATCCGCTTGAAACGAATGAGGATATCCTGTATGGTATTGTTGAGGGCATGCCCGAGGTGCAGGACCGCGGTGACGTTGGGGGGAGGAATCACAATGGAATAGGTCGGTTTGCCGGTTCCGGCTTCGGCGTGGCCGAGACGGTGCTCTTCCCAGTAGCGCTGCCATTTGGTCTCGACCGTCTGAGGGTTGTAGACCTTTTCCATTTCCTTACTGCTCACTGTCTCCTCCGTTCAGGTGTCTATCTGATACGAAATCATGATCAAGACGGTAAGAATGATCACTTGAGGCGCGGTTGCGAACGGCCCAGACTCTCGTTCCAGGCGGTTCGTACCGGTTATGTTCCCCCCTGCTTACTCCCTTGATCCGTTTTTCGTATAATGTCTGAATATGCACAGGTATGGGTAAACTCCAATATACTCTATTTACATCCGGAAATCAATCCGATGACGAGGGGAAAAGAAGCTGAAAACAAAGCGGGAAAAACTCTTAAACAAGATCCGTTTCTGGCGGACCAGTCCACCGGCTCCGGCTTTCTAACGTTCAGCGGGATACAGTTATCAGCAGGAGCATTTTCGGGCGACGAACGCCATTATCAACAGGCGAGAGAAGCCGCCGTGCCGAATCATTCCGAAGGGCGGATACGGCATGGTCCATTTCTGCCCGCAGAACGCAGCCGGGCGCCGCAAGGACATGGAACACTATACCTCTATGAACTGCGACTACTTGAGTTTTCTCTGGCGGAAATTGTCTGCGGCGACAGCCCCGACGATAATGAGACCGATTATGATCTCCTGGACGTAGTTCGGAATACCGGTCATGTTGCATCCGTTCCGGAGAAAGGACATAATGAACGCGCCGATAACAGTTCCCATAATGGATCCCTCTCCACCGCTCAGGGAGCCGCCGCCGATCACCACCGCTGCGATAACGTCCAGTTCCTTTCCCTGGGCGACAGTTGGGTCGCCCACGGTCAGGCGGGAGAACTGCATGACACCCGCCAATCCGGTCATGAGTCCCCCGAACGCATATATGTAAAATTTCATGCGTTCGACCGGAATGCCGCAGAGCCGGGCGGTTGACTCGTTTGAACCAATCGCGAATGTATAGCGGCCGAAGAGGGAATACTTCAGGAGAACCGCCACGACCACGGCTCCCATGATCATGAGCCATACACCGGGCGGAAACAGCATCCAGCTCAAGCGCTCGGAGTTGCCCATGAGTTCCCATAACCAGGTCATGGGAGCGTCAACTTTCTGCTCCCCTGCCAGCCATTTGGCAACACCTCGGGAAATACCCATCATGCCGAGGGTGGCAATAAAGGGCACAATCCCCAATCCGCCGACGAGAAGCCCGGAAAGGGAACCAACCGCCACGCCGGAGAGCACTCCCGCCACCAGGGCGACAAAAGGGTCCATCCCGTGCTGTATGAGAAGCGCGGTCACCACGGTGTTCAGCGCAATCACAGAACCGACGGACAGATCGATACCTCCCGAGATGATGACAAAAGTCATCCCCATTGCCGCGAGCGCCACAATCACCGTCTGGTTGGCAACGGTCATGAAGTTGTAGGCGGAAAGGAATTTCTGTGGCTGCAGAGCGCCGAATAGAATAATAATAAAAGCGAGTCCCAAAAATGGCCCGCTCAACGTGAGAATTTTCTTTAGCCCCGCTCCTCTGGCGGGAGCCTGAATGGTCCGTGTCGCAGTGCCGTTCATGCCGTTCCTTCCACTCCGGAAATCGCTTCGCTCATGATTGAAAATTCGTTCCACTCCGTGACCAGCCGCTTGGGACCAAGCACGCCCCGATGCATGACCGCTATGGTATCACAGATACCCAGGAGTTCGGGGAGATACGAGCTGATGATAACCACCGCCTTGCCCTGGGCCGCCAGTTCACCGATGAGACGGAATATTTCCACCTTGGAACCCACATCAATGCCCCGGGTTGGCTCGTCGAGGAGAAATATATCCGCATTTTCTTCAAGCAGTCGCGCAATCGCCACCTTCTGCTGATTGCCCCCGGAAAGGCTGCTCACCTTGTCGGTTACCGCTCCGACTTTAATGGAAAGCGCTTTCACCCATTTATCGGCAAGGCTGTTGAGGGTACGGTCATTCACCAAACCCCAGCGGGAATGACGACCGAGAATCGAGAAAGTCATGTTTTGCGCGATGGTGCGCTCCAGCGACAGCCCTTCATTTTTGCGGTCCTCTGACAGAAAGGAAACCCCCCGTCGAATCATCTCATGCGGGCCCAGCACCGGAAGCACACCGGAAAACCGTGCGATTTTCACTTCACCGGCCACCCGCTCCCGCAGACCATAAACGATCTGGAACGATTCTGAACGACCCGCTCCCACCAACCCGGCAATACCCAGAATCTCTCCGCTTCGCACGGTAAATGTGACATCCCGGGGGTGTTTATCCCCGGCAAGCCCCCGGACTGCAAAAATATCTTCACCCATTTCATGCGGGGTTCTGGGGAACATGTCGGTGAGCGGACGTCCGACCATAAGTTCGATAATACGGTCGGCGGATGTACTCTGCACCGCTCCCTTCCCCACCGTTTCACCGTCGCGCAGAACGGTAAATCGATCCGCAACCTGTTGCACTTCCTCAAGGAAGTGGCTGATGTAGATCATACTGACACCCTTCTCCCGAAGAGTGCGGATCACTGAAAACAGGTGCTCGGTATCTACCCTGGAAAGAGATGAGGTCGGCTCGTCGAGAACAAACACGCGGGTGTCGGTCATGAGACCACGGGCTATCTCGACAAGCTGGCGGGCCGCCGGTGAAAGGTCCATGACTTTCGCCCCGGGCCGGAGATCGGGGTGACTGAGGGTCTTCAGCGCCTCCCTGATACGATGCAAATAAGTTTCACGACGGATAAAACCCCAGCGGGCATCCTCGATGCCCAGCATGAGGTTCTCCTCTACAGTGAGATGAAGGGCCAGATTCAATTCCTGGTAAACCATGGAAATACCAAGACGTCGGGCCTGCAGCGGGTCGCGGGGCGAGTAGCGTTCCCCATTGAGGAACATTTCCCCGCTGTCGGCGCGGAGTGCTCCGGAAAGTACCTTCATGAGCGTTGATTTGCCGGCTCCGTTTTCCCCGATGAGTGCATGGACTTCGCCCGGAGCCACCTCCAGATTCACCCCGCTGAGCGCGTGAACGCCCCCGAAGGACTTCTTAATCCCGCGCATAACCAGCAGGTCTGTCATACCAACGTCCATAACATGCGCCCCTCGGTTTACTGTCCCAGATACTCGGAGAGGTCAGGGGAAAGCAGTTGCTTGATTTCGGGGTCATCCATGTTATCCGGCGTGGCAAGGATGACACCGGTATCAACCCGCTTCTCCACCGATTCACCGCGAACCGCCGCTATCGCGGTTTTTACTCCGAGATATCCCATATTGAAGGGATTCTGCAGGACAAGTCCCTGGATTTCCTTTTTGCGGAGAGCTTCAACCAGTTTGGAAGAGGAATCAAACCCGACAAACAGTATTTTTCCGGCCATTCCACGGTTCTGAAGCGCCCGGAGGCAACCGAACGTACTGGACTCATTCGGGGTGAAAATGGCGTCTGGACTAGAGAATTTATTCAATATATTCTCACTGGCGGCAAAAGCGGTTTCCGTGGTGGCGCCGGCGTACTGGTTGTCCGAGAGAAACTCCATGCCCGGGAATTTCGATTTGATGGTTTCCAGAAAACCCCGTTCACGATCGGTGGTGGAGGCGCTGCCTTCCAGATAGCGAAGCATGATGATTCTGCCTTTTCCGCCCAAAAGCTCGCCCATGCGTTCAGCGGCGAGGACTCCCCCCTTGTAGTTATCAGTCGCGACAAATGCGACATGGGTGTCACCCTGAAGACCGGAATCGATGATCACCGTTGGAATGCCCCGGCCCCTTGCCTCCATAACCGGAGGCATAAGCGCACGGTCATCAAGCGGAGCCAGCACAATGGCGCTCACCCCGGATGCAACGAATGTCTCCACAATTTTGCTCTGCTCTTCCCGGTCGTCCTCGCGGAGCGGACCGTTCCAGATGACCTCGACGTCCATTTCGCGCGATGCCTTGACCGCCCCGGCATGAATGGCCTTCCAGAACTCATGGGTGGTGCCCTTGGGAATCACCGCAATGGAAATTTTCCCGTCGGCTCCGGCGCCCCTGTCGCCGGAGTTTCCGCAACCGGCGGTCAGGGCTGCCGCAATAACTCCGAGGTACAGCGCTGTGCGTATCATTTCCTTTTTCATACACCCCTTCATTATCTCTGATAGTCTGTTACGGAAATCTGACCGAACTTGAAAGAATTATCTACTGGCACACAGGGCAAGGATGCCGCGTCCGGAACGCAATGGCAAATCAGTCGTTATGTTTTTCCTGTACTTCAGCCCGGACCTGAACCCGGTAAATCCTCATGAATGCACTAAACAATACTGGTATGGGCTATGGTGGTCAACCGTATCCGTGCCGCAGAGGGATTACTTTCATATTTCTTGACACGGGGGATGCCGCCGGAGGCCACAGAGGGTTCAGCAGCGACGGAATCAGCGCAAAACACGATTCTTATGCCACCATCGGGTCCTGTGCGGCAAACATGCCGATCCAACCAGTTATCAGCATTCTACTATGATTCATAGGAACATAGACAATTCCCCACAAGTACGCAAGCACATAAAGCGGCACGCGAAGGCCCTATGACGGTCTTCTCCGGGCACATGGACTTCTGAAAAGCCCGAGGTCACGGAGGTCATTCGCAGAGGTCCCACCCGGAAATACTGCTGTGCGTTACCGGACAACCTGACCGGAAAAGATCACCTTTCCGAAATCTTGGGGTTGGTGGAAAGAGGGTTTTTCGGTCCGGGACGGAGCCCACTGACTATACTGTACATTTGTCTTTCCGCCACAGCGGTGCAGACCGAGATAGATAACCTGACCGTTTTGGGGCGGAAACTGGGCCCCGAATTCCGAAAAATGGCTCCACGGAATAGAAAATTCCAAAACCCACCCCTCGTCCGTGTCGTCGTCCTTGTTGCAAGTCCCCTTTATGTATCGCCCGATCTCTATGCCCCACGGATCTTCCCAACTCCCGAGGTTTTTGTTCCGGGATTTGGCGTGATACCCGACTTTCCAGGTTCCGATGCAGTTAATCTCGTAGTTGATATAGTCCAGCCGCTCGGGACCATCCGGAACAGGGGAAATGAATGCCTCACAGCAGTCATCGTTGGATACCGGGTCGTTGGCCCGGTACCGTTCGGCCGAGATATACTTGTCGTCGCATTCGAACGCGAAGTATATCCGTTCAGCGTCCCAGACCACCTTGGCCACGGTGGCTTCCTTTTCGCCGCTCTCAAACCAGGGAAACTGGAAGTCCCCCACCGGAAGCGCCTGCTTCCAAGCCGGCTCGTTAAGGATACCGTCCATCACCATCCGGCAACCGGCTTTCCGCGCCACATATTCCGGCGGTGCGGAGAACACCGTTCCGCCGAACAGAATCAGTCCGGCTGCACAAAGTGCGAATTCCTTTTTCATGCCCCCTCCTGTTTAGAATGGCCACTACACCTTTATTGTCTCCCCACCGGCCGGTCGCTCGCAGTCTTCCAGAGTTCAACCAAATCGTACCCCTTGGCCCGGAGCAGAAGTTCCACCGCCTCACGCACCGCACCCCGCCCGCCATGAGCGGTGGTGACATAATCGGCGGCCAGACGGATTTCCCTGCAGGCATTTCCCACCGCAACCGCCACACCGGCGGTTTCAAAGGCGGTGTAATCATTGAGGTCATCGCCCATATACATGATTTCATCCACAGCAACGCCATGTTCCGCAGCGAGTTCATGCAATGAAACTGACTTATCCCCCACTCCGGACAGATAGAAATCGGCCCTGAGATAACGGGCGCGCTCCTCGGTGGCGGAATCTTTCCGGCCGGTGATGAATCCCCGTCTGATCCCGGCACGGCGCAGAAGCTCAAGTCCCAGCCCGTCGTGGGAGGAAAACCCTTTGATGACATTCCCGGAATGATCATAGAAAAGCGTACCGTCGGTGAAGGTACCGTCCACATCCATCGCAACCAGACGCACACGGGTCAAACGTTCAACGAGTTCAGGATTCCGCACGATCATCCCTCCGGGTAATGTCCGCTCCAAGCGAGCGCAGCTTCACTTCCAGGTTTTCATAACCTCGGTCAATATGGTAGACCCTGTCCACAATCGTTGTATCCCGCGCGGCGAGGCCGGCCAGTACCAGCGCAGCGCCTGCCCGGAGGTCGGAAGCCATGACCGGAGCGCCCACCAGCTTGGGAACACCGACCACCACGGCCTTCTCTCCGGCCACCCGGATACAGGCGCCCATGCGGTTCAGCTCGGCGGCATGGATGAACCGGTTCTCGAACACCGTCTCCCGGACCAGGGAAACTCCTTCGGCCATGGCCAGGCAAGCCATGAAAGGAGGCTGAAGGTCGGTGGGAAAGCCCGGATGTGGCATGGTGATGATGTCCACCGCCCGAAGACGCTCCGGCCCGCGAATGCGTATTGAACCGCTGCCGGTGGTCTCGAACGCCACACCCATGTCTCGCAGCTTCTCCATAGCCATGCGAATGTCGGCGACTTCAATTCCTTCCAGTTCGATATCTCCGCCGGTGAGGGCCGCGGCGCACATGAATGTACCGGCCACAATTCGGTCTGGCATGGGACGGTAGCGGACAGCGGTCAGTTTCCGCACGCCTTCAATGAGTATGGTGGGAGTGCCATGTCCGGAAACCTTGGCCCCCATGGCATTGAGGAAATTACCGAAGTCCTTTATTTCCGGCTCGCAAGCGGCGTTTTCAATGATGGAAAGGCCGTCCGCCATAGCCGCGGCCATCATGAGATTCTCCGTCCCGGTGTGGGATGGATAGTCCAGACATATGGTGGCGGAGGTGAGATGTTCCGCTTTTGCGCCGAGCAGTCCTTCGCTCTCCATCACGGACGCCCCCATCTTGCGGAAGCCTTCCAGGTGGAAATTCACCGGCCGGGCTCCAATGGCGCATCCGCCGGGCATGGAGATGCGAAACTCACCAAATCTTCCCAGAAGCGCCCCGGAAAGCAGGAATGACGCTCGCATCTGCTTCACGAGGTCATACGGCGCAACTCCATTTTGCACGTTGCGGGCGTCGATGGTGAGCGCGCGTGCAGTCGCGTCATAGGCAGTGGAACCGCCCAGTTCAGCGATGAGCTTCTGAAGCACTTTGATATCGTGGAGATGGGGCACGTTCTCAAGAAGGGTTATCCCCTCCTCGGCCATCAGCGCGGCGCACATCATGGGGAGTACGGCGTTCTTCACTCCCTCGATATGCACGCTGCCGCGGAGGGGTTTCCCCCCTTCTATGATAAACTGGTCCATGCGGGTTTCCTTTTGGTATGGAAGAGAATAGCCCAATCAGGGTCATAAAGCGGAAAGATAGAAAAAAAAACACCTCGACGCAAAGAGTGTTTGCACAGTTGTGTGTTTACGCATACGGGCTGAAAATAATATGGAAAACTGTCTGAATTGTGACAGGAGGGATGAGCGGGATAATACGCGGATGGATGATTGAGACAACCAAAAACTTCCGTTGCCGCCGTTCGCCAGAACCGACATATTGAAACGTAAAAAATATGCCACTACACCCGTCAGGAGCAGCCGATGAATACCCGCATCTATTTCTACACCGGAACCGGCAATTCCCTCTGGACCGCCCGCGCCCTCGCCGGGGAACTTGACAATGCCGGAGTCCATCCCATTCCCAGGGCATGTGCAATAGATCCCGCCGAACCGGGTGACGCAATCGGGCTGGTGTTTCCCGTCCACATCTGGGGCGTGCCGGGACGTGTGATTTCTTTTCTTGATCTTCTGCCCCGCAATCCGCAGATTTATTATTTCGCTATAGCGGTCAATGCCGGGCAGCCCGCGGCGACGCTTATCCAACTCAGAAAGGCCATGGAAGCAAAGGGATTGAACCTTTCATCCGCATACTCCCTGGTGATGCCATCCAACTATATCCCCTGGGGCGGACCCGGCCCGGAGGAAAAGCAGCGGGAACGCACCCGCGCCGCCGAAGCGAAAATCCGATCGATCGCCGGTAATGTCGCCGAGAGAAAAGCGCTTCCCGTGGAGAAGGGGCCGCTGTGGCAGAACGTCGTTTTTTCACTGATCTACCGGGCGTCCTTCAAGCAGGTTTCCCGTATGGACAGTGCCTTCTTCGCCGACGAAAAGTGCAACTCCTGCGGGGTATGCGTCCGGATATGCCCGGCAGGAAACATCGAACTGGAGAAAGGAAAGCCGGTGTGGCAGCGCCGGTGCGAACAGTGTCTGGCCTGTATCCAGTGGTGCCCGCAGCAGGCTATCCAGTTCGGAAAGAAAACGCACAAGTACCCGCGGTACCATCACCCGGCGATTACCCTCAACGATATCATCGCCTGCGCGCCGGAAGCAAAGGAGTAAGCGGACCCGGCATCGGAAAGGAACCAGCGAAAGGGGAGACTGTCGCAAGCCGACGTCTCCCCTTTTACAACGAAAGCTGTTCCCGGTCAGACCCGCCTGAGAGCACCCTCAATGCCGATCAACACTTTCAGCAATTCCTCCAGCCTGTCCAGCGGAAGCATGGTGGCGGCATCGCAGAGGGCGCTGGCGCAGTCCGGATGGGTCTCGATAAAGAGGCCGTCCACGCCCGCGCCAACAGCGGCCCGCGCCAGTGTGGATATGAACCGGGGATCCCCGCCGCTCCGGTCGCTCTGCCCGCCGGGCCGCTGCACGGAGTGGGTGCAGTCGAATACCACCGGGCAGCCGGTCTCCCGCATGAGGGGAAAAGAGCGCATGTCCACCACGAGGTTGTGATAGCCGAAGGTGGTCCCCCGCTCCACGAGCACGACTCTCCCCGAGCCGCCCTCCTCGACCTTTCGGGCGATGGAAACCATGTCTTCCGGGGCCATGAACTGGCCCTTTTTGATGAACACGGGCTTTCCGGTGCGCCCGCAGGCCCACGCCAGGTCGGTCTGACGGCAGAGAAAAGCGGGAATCTGTACCACGTCCACGACCGCGCCAGCCCGACCGGCTTCCTCCGGAGAATGGATGTCGGTGAGTACCGGAACCGTGAATTCCTCCCGGATACGGGCGAGGATTTCCAGCCCCCGTTCCAGTCCGGGCCCCCGGTATGAAGAGTAGCTCTGACGGTTGGCTTTGTCGTAGGATGATTTGAAAACGTACCCGATACCCAGGCGTCCGGCGATCTCACGGACTTCCCCGCAGACCCGCCGGGCAAGTTCCTCCGATTCGAGGACGCACGGTCCGGCCACCAGAAAAAGAGGCGCGCCTCCGCCAACCGCAATGCCGCCGATGTCAAATGAATTCAGCACGTGCATTCTCCCGCAATCAGGACTTCTTTTCCACGGCGGATTTCACGAACTGCAGAAACATCGGATTGGGTGAAGAGAGTCGGGAGGTAAACTCCGGATGTCCCTGGGTTCCGATAAAGCAGGGGTGGTCCTTCAGCTCCAGGTACTCCATGAGCATCGTGCCGTCCTCACGGGTGTGGCGGCCGCTGAATACCACGCCCTTTTCCTCCAGCGGAGCGATGTATTCCGGATTGACCTCGTAGCGGTGGCGGTGACGCTCGACCACAGCCACATCGCCATCCCCGATGACTCCGAGCCGGAAATGCTGCTCGGGATCGGCCTTGAACTTCTCGATGCGGGTCTTGTCCGCCTCGATGCGGCCCGCCTCATCGTAGGCTTGGTAAATGAGGGTGCCTGGCTTTAGCACTGCGGCGTAAGCCCCGAGACGCATGGTTCCTCCATAGCCACGGGTGGCCAGAGTTTCCTTCTGCGACTCGATGATGGAAACCACCGGGTGCGGTGTTTCCGGGCAGGTCTCGGTGGTGCACGCTTCGACAAAACTGCACAGATCACGGGCAATTTCACAGATGGCGATCTGCATGCCGTAGCAGAGCCCGAGGTAGGGCACCTTGTTTTCACGGGCGTAGCGGACTGCCTTGAGCATCCCCTCAAACCCCTGTTTGCCGAAACCGCCCGGAACGAGAATGCCGTCGAACCCGCCGAGAATGTCGGCCGGATTGTCTGCCGCTTCAATGGAACCGGCATCCAACCAATGAATATCAACTCCGGTGTTCAGGTGAGCGCCCGCGTGAACCAGCGCCTGTTGAACACTTATGAAACAGTCCGCCAGTTTGAAAGAGCCGGATACCACATACTTGTTTACGATGCCAATTTTCACCGTGCGGCGAGGCTTTTCTATACGCTGGACATATTCTTTCCAGAAAGACCAGACCGGACGTCGTTTGGCCTTGAGATGAAGCTTGCGGAGGATTTTCCGCCCGATATGCTCCTTCTCGAAATTCAGCGGGATGGCGTAGAGGTTGCTCGCGTCCGGCGCGCTGATGACATAATCCGAGGAGATGTTGGCGTAGGTCTGAATCTTCTTCTTCCGGATCATGTCCAGGGGCTTGGGGCCCCGGCAGAGGATGAAATCCGGGAAGATGGCGTTCTCGGAGAGGAGCTTGATGGCCTGTTGGGTGGGCTTGGTTTTCATCTCCTCGATATGGGAGGGCACGGGGAGATAGGTAATGAGTACATGGATCATGTTCTCCATGCCGATCTCGATTTGAAGACTCTTCATGGCGAACAGGAAGGGGATGTTCTGGTACTCCCCCATCGTCCCGCCGATTTCCACGAGGCAGATGTCGTACCCCTGCGCGGCGGCGGTCACACGGCTCTTGATCTCGTCGGTGATGTGGGGAATGAACTCCACGGTCGCGCCAAGATACTCTCCTCGGCGTTCGCGGTCGATCACCGTTTTGTACACCTGACCGGTGGTGATGTTGTGGGTCCGGGAGATATCAGTATCCAGAAAGCGCTCGTAATTCCCCAGATCCTGATCAATTTCGCCTCCGTCGTCGGTGACCCACACCTCGCCGTGCTCGGTGGGCCGGAATAGTCCCGCATCGATTGAAATATATGGGTCGATTTTGACCGCGGTCACCGAAAAACCGTACTCCCTGAGAATTTTCCCGATAGACGAAGTGGCCAGACCTTTCCCCACTCCGCTCATCACTCCGCCAACTACGACGATGTACCGGGGGCCGTAGTATTTCACCGTTCCCTCCCCATCCTGTATGTTCGTGATATACGCCCGAAATATGAACCCGTCAGCTGAAAAGATGCAACGAGTAAATGGAGTCTTTCAGATTACAATCCTCTGATGTAGCCTTGCCAGAGTCATTCGCCGCCGTTCTTTGCACATCCAATCAGGCGACGAACTTTTTCCAGATCCGCGGTGGTATCCACCCCGATGGAAACATGGCCGGTTACCGCGATCCCGATCCGATACCCGTGTTCCAGCATTCGGAGCTGCTCCAGCTTTTCCGCCTGTTCCAGCGGGGTCTGTTCCAGAGAGGAATAGCGCTGGAGAAAATCCCGACGGAAGGCGTAAATCCCGGCATGCAGGAACGCCCCACCGAACCCACTGTCGCGGTAAAACGGCAGCGGTGAACGGGAAAAATAGAGCGCCAGCCCGTTCCGGTCGAGCACCACTTTCACCGCGTTGGGATCGCGCCAGGTCTCTTCGTCGGTTATCGGAGACGCCGCGGTGGAGCACACGATGTCCGGGTCCCCGTCGATCATCCCGATGACGGCGTCGATCACCGACGGTTCTATGAGGGGCTCGTCCCCCTGCACGTTCACGATGATTTCCCCGCCGGTGACGAGCGATGCCTCGGCGATGCGGTCGGTGCCGCTCCGGTGATCGGGCGATGTCATGACCGCCTCGCCGCCGAAAGCGGCTACCGCCTCCATGATCCGGGCGTCGTCGGTGGCCACTGTCACCCGCTCCACCCGCGAGGCGAGAAGCACCCGCTCGTACACCCGCTGGATGAGCGGCTTGCCGCAGATATCCGCCAGCGCTTTGCCCGGCAGCCGGGTGGAACCGTACCGCGCGGGAATGATGGCCACCGCTTTTTCCACATGACCTCCAGTAAACGCTTCTCTCTCGTTCGGAACACGCTGTGAAGCGGCCCTGCCGGCCCACGGTCCCCACTTAAGATTATGGACCTTGGGTTTTGTACTTCTTTAGCCTCTTACCGCAGCATACACGTACGGTCCCTCGGGGATCACCGCGATCCGGGCGTCCGGGCCGAATTTGGCCATGATGCGGGATACGGCGTCACCCATGTCCGCGAGCGGGGTGACGAAGAGCTTATCCTGGGTTTCCCGGGGAATCCCCTCTGAATACAGCCAGACCTCGTGATTTCGGAGCACGGAGGCGAATTTCTGGAGCTGCCACTGGTCCAGGGTGTAGACGCCCGGTTTCCGGATATCCCTCTCGAAGTCTTCGATACTCTCCGTCTCCAGGACAAGGCGGGTGAACTCGGGGCTGCCGATGCCCTCGCCGCATCGGGTAGCGATCACTACCACGCCGCCGGGCTTGAGAATGCCGGATGCCGCGGTCATGCCCTTAACGGTCTGATAGAAGGTCAGGTCCAGAGGGAACCCGGCTGCTGTGGTGATGACCGCGTCCACGGGGGCCTCCACTTCGCATCGGCATTGGCCGGCCATGAAAGCCATGCCCTTCTCGTGCGCCGCTTCCAGGTCCCCGGCGAACACGCCGGTGATCTGTCGCCGCTCGTTCAGGGTGACATTGACGATGAAGTCAACCCGCGCCAGCTTCGCCACATATAACGCCTCAGCGTGCACCGGGTTGCCCTCGATTACACATTCCCGGGCACGTTCGTGGGACATGGGTTCGGGGCCGTGGAGCACCTTCACCGACTCGAAGGCGCAGATTCCCGGGAAAATCGCCTTCCGTCCACCGGAAAATCCGGCCATGAAATGGGGTTCGATGAGCCCGGTGGCGATGTGAAGGTCCGCTTCGACGAAGCGACGGTCCACCATGACGGGCGCCTTGTAGATGGGGGTTTCGCCGAGATGGACATGGGACTCGGAATCCCGGCCCATGTGGTTCACGACACGGTATTTCTTCGGGATTTCCGGTCCGAGCAGGGTGACCAGTTCCTCGCCCTCGTTGGGACGATGCAGGCCGGTGGCGTTGAGGATGGTGATGCCATCGCGTGGAATTCCGGCGGCTTCCAGGGTCTCCAGTACGGGGGGGAGAATGACGCTGTTGGGAACCGGGCGGGTGATATCGCTGATGACAATGCACGCGGTCTTTTTCCCCTTCGCCACTTCCATAAGCGGAGGAGAACCGGTCGGGGCGCCGATGGCACGCAGTGTTTCCTCCTGCGGGTTCTGGATTACGGGTCGCTCGTTCATCCGCAGAATTTTAACAAGGTTTCGCTCCGGAACGTCAACGCCAAGCCCTTCCCGGCCATATGCGATATCAATTTTCATCGGTGACCCCCTCTTCCAGGAGAACATTTCACTCCCGCGACAAAAAACCCGGTACCGGAACCGGTCTGCATGTTGTATATATACCGTCCATAAAATAATGGATGATATCGGCCAAATAAAGGTTTTTCACGGAAAAACATTCGTGCTTCTCCAAAGTCGGAGGAAACACTGGACGGGTTTCCCACCTCCGGTCACCTCACTCCCGTTGAAAGGAGTTTCATTCATGCCACGCACATCTTGTTTCGCTCTCACTCTGCTGCTCACCTTCTCATTCTCCCTCGGAGTTCAGGCCCAGGGAGCATACTGGAAACACAAAGTGAATCAGTTCCGTATCCTGCCAAACCCCAGAGGAGAAATCTGCTTCCTCGGCGACAGCATCACCGACGGCTGCAACTGGACAGAACTCACCGGGAACCGGAAAGTCACCAATCGCGGCATCTCCGGGGACACCGCGGAAGGGATACTGGCCCGTCTCGATGAGGTCATTTCCGGGAAGCCCGCCAAGGTGTTTCTCATGATCGGCACCAACGACCTGGCCTGGGCCGGTAAAACCGTCCCCGAAACCCGCGACAACATCGAAAAAATCATCGACCGCATCCAGGCCGAAAGCCCCAAAACGAAAATATATCTCCAGAGCGTTCTGCCGGTCATCGACGGCCGCATCGAGAAATTCGACAACGCCGACATCAACGCCGTCAACCCGTTGCTGGCCCAACTCGCCCGGGAAAAGAACGTGACCTGGATCGATCTCAACTCCGTGTTCCGGGATTCCGGGGGTCAACTCCGGGTGGAATTCACCGAGGACGGCCTGCATCTGAATGGGGAAGCCTACCGTCTCTGGTACGAACTGATTAAAAAGAATCTGTAGGACGTGTCTGCAGGCTTGGACCGTTATGGTGCAGAGGGCAATGTCGTTATCTCCTTGCCGGGAATCCCCGGGCCTGTAGAACAGCAGGCCCGGATCGGAAAGAAGATAGATGTCGAAGGCATTTCTGCGGCAGAGGAATCGAGAGCGCCCGGTGTATCGGATACGCTGAGTGTAATTCATTCCCGTAACAGAAATTTCTTCTTTCTGGCACATCCCGGGGATGTCCGGTTCAGTATGGCGCTTACAGCCATCCGAAACCGCCTGATACTACTGACACTATTTGAGGAGCAGCATTTTTCTGGTTTGGGCGAATCCTCCGCTACGAAAGCGATAAAAGTAAGAGCCGGATGAAACAGCGTTCGTGTTCCATTCCGCCAGGTGCGATCCCCTGCTCAGATATCCGTCCACCAGAACATCCACAAGCTGCCCCTGACTGTTGAAAATCTCCAGACGGACGTGCCCACCCGCAGGCAAACGGAATTCGATGGATGTTGAGGGATTGAAGGGATTCGGGGTGTTCTGCTGAAGAATGAACGCTTCGGGCTTGGCATCGGCTCGCTGCACATCTACTTTTATATCGGTGTAATCGAATGGCTCGTCCAGCATGTGCCAGTACGATTCGCTGTTCCCGCCGTAATCTTTTCTGAGATAGTAGGTCAGGAGCGGCGTGCGCGTAAACCGGGAAAGAGGTGTCAGAACCGCCGCGCCGTTCGGGAACCATTCGTAGACTGGTATCCGGCAAGGATCGATCTGGGTCGAAGCACCCCGTTCCAGAGCGATATGAAGGTATCCCAAGTTCCCCGGTTCGTGCCCTCCCAGCCAGTGCCCAATGGAATCGACATGGAAAGGATTTTTCCCAAAGATGACGATATTGGTCATGTAATCACGCCCGAGTCCACCCGAATAATTCACATTCAGCGTGCCGTCCGCCGCGTGCGGGCCGAGGGTAAACCCGTTGCCATCCCTCCCGTACACACCCTCGACAATATGAAGCCCGATATTTGACGAGATATGGTTGTCAATCGTCCGGGTCGCCCACCGCTCCATCCCCAAACCGGAATTCCAGGTCGAGCCGGGGCGGTCCCAGCGGGGAATCTTATCCGCCTTGTGTCGTTCATAGTTTTGACCAATGACAGTATGCGCATCGGCCTTGAAATGTTCCCGGTAGATGTTCATGTTACCGCTGCCGTCGGAATGATACGCAGAACAGAGTTCCTGGTAATCGTGACATAACGTTCCCTGGATGTTCTTTCCCGCCAGTGTCAGCCCCATGCCATGGGATTTGAATTTGGCGATATTGAGAAAAAACGTTTCGGGTGCATTGAACGGCCAGAGATAGGGCATTTTATTGAACCAGATGCACTCGGGCGGTGTTTCCACCCAAACCAGTTCGTTTTCGCTGATCACCCCAACCTTCAGGCTGTTAACCTTCAGGCTGACGCCGGTGCGGGCGGCCAACTGGTTGTACCCGCCCTCGTCCATTTCCGCGGTATTCGAATTGGTCTCCCGAACGTACACCTGGCCGGAAGAAAAGCCGAGTTCCTTCAGACTTTCCACAATTCCTTCCACAAAATTCGCATCGGTGATGACCCCCATCGTACCTTCGGTGGTATATCCATTCCCCTTCCCGCGCGTGGTCAGATTAGGTTTCATGGCTATCTTATGCGTCAGGGGAATCCCGCCGCTCTTTTCATCCTTCGGAACAAAAACACTGCGCCCGAACGTGCGCCCCGCATCCATCTTCGCCTGAGAGTTGGTTTTCACATCTACATTGGTTTGCATGATGAAAACCGCGTCGGGATTATTTTCAATGAATGCGTGCACGCCAAAATAACCGCTTGACGATTGATAACGGGATGCGAGCGGTTGAATGGTTTCAACGGCAAAAGCTCCGCCGGTTAAAGCCCCGACTCTCAGAAAACCTCGCCGGTTCAGCACAGCAACTCCTTCCCATGCGGGCGCACACCCTGAAATACCCATGCCCTGCCGAGAAATATTGATATCCGGCACAATAGCCTTTTCATTCTAATCAATATATATGCAGGAGTACTCTTTCAAAACGAATTATTCAGACGCCGCATTGAGTTAAACCCCATCAGCGAACGGTGACAGTTTCGGCACGCCATGGCTTCCCGGTTACGTTCATGTCCCGCGCACTCCTTGCGTTCATTAATCCATTCATGCATGAATCTCGCATTAATTTTTTTATACTATACATATATTATACATTACCACAACCCGGAGCCAGCCATGATACAGATAAATAAACTCCGAAATCTCGCACTGGCCGCAATCGCACTCGTTATTCTGATCGCCATTGTTCTTGGTCTCACCTACTGCGGCGAAAACCGGGGTGAAGATATTCCCGCGCAATCATCTCCCCGGAACACCGGCGAAGACGCCGTGGACAAGTCACTGCTACGCGATGTCGTCACGGTCGGCGGCCGGGAAATACCGCTGAATATTCCCTCCGGATTCGATATCTCTGTCCTGACCGATGCAGTTCCCGGGGCTCGGGTAATGGTGCAGGACCGGTTCGGCAACCTTTGGGTGAGCAGGCCGGAATACGGCGCGATCACCCTGCTGGAAATAGAAAACGGAGAGGTTCGTCGACAGAGCGATGTACTCACTGGACTGAACCGGCCCCACGGTCTCGCCCTCGACCCGCAGCATGAATTCATGCTGTATATCGCCGAAGAGGACAAAGTCTCGCGGGTTACCATTTATTCGGACGACACCCTGACCAAACTGATCGACCTGCCGGAAGGCGGATCTCATCGGACGAGGTCACTCCTGTTCGGACCCGACGGTCTCCTTTATATCTCCATAGGTTCCTCCTGCAATGCCTGTGTGGAGGAGGACGAACGGAGAGCCGCCGTTTATGTAATGGAGCCGGACGGCGAAAATTTCAGGAAGTTTTCCGAGGGGCTCCGTAATGCCGTGTTCATGACCATCAATCCCGTGACCGGGAACATATGGGCCACCGAGATGGGCAGGGACCATCTGGGGGACGATCTGCCCCCGGATGAGATCAACATCATCCGGGAGGATAAACATTACGGTTGGCCGTGGTGTTACGGCGACCGGGTCCATGATGACCAGTTCGATTCACGGGGACAGCGGATGGATTTTTGTGCGAAGACCGAGCCGCCGGTGATCGAAATCACGGCACATGCATCGCCTCTGGGGTTGGATTTTATTCCGGAGGAGGGCTGGCCGACGGATTACCGTCTTGACCTCCTTGTGGCGCTCCACGGCTCGTGGAACCGGACGGTACCGACCGGATACAAAGTTGTCCGTTACAAACTGGACGACCGGGGAAATTATACCGGTGAGGCGGAAGACTTCATTACCGGGTGGCTGCGCAACGAAGAGGCGCTCGGCCGCCCCGTTGATATCCTTCTGCAACCCGGGGGAATCATGTACATATCCGATGACCGGGCGGGAGCGATCTACCGTGTGACAACCCGGAATCGGCCCCGGATTGATACGTCCGGCAACATTCGGGTCGAGACGCCTCAAGAGATGGCGATTGTCAATACTCCGCTCGTGGTGAATGGAGCGGCTCGTGGATCATGGTTTTTCGAGGGGACGTTTTCCGTGCGGCTCCTGGACGGTAACGGAAACGTACTGTCGCGCGGTACAGCCAGCGCGCAAGGATCGTGGATGACCGAAGATTTCGTCCCGTTCCGGGCCCGGATCGACTTCTTTATTCCGGAGACCGAAAGCGGGGTGGTCGTTCTGGAAAAAGCAAACCCTTCCGGTCTTCCGGAGAATGCCCGTGAGATACGGATTCCGGTGAGATTCCGGTGAGTAACCCACCCGCTCACGCTGGCTTGCCATCCTTTGCCGGTTCTACGAATACAACTTTCTCACGGGTGTAGGTGACCTGGCCGGGTCCCTGTCCTTTTCTCTTCACGACGTACTTTACCGGCGTCCAGACCACCGGAACGATTGCCGACGTTTTCGCTTTGGAAAAAAATGCCGCTATGGATGCCGCCTGCTCGAGGCTCCGATGATCCGGCGTCTGCTTATGCAGAGAGCGGAGAACTACATGGGAACCCCCCACTCCCTGGGCGTGCAGCCAAATATCATCCCTGCGGGCCCAGCGGACCAACTCATCATTCTCCTCGTCATTCCTGCCCACGATAATTTCCAAACCGGCGACAGAAGTAAAACGCCGAGGGAACTTCTCTTCGATTTCCGGCTCATGAGCCGTAGCGGTACGCCTGGCAAAACGCGCCGCCATGGAGCGTAAAGAACGGATATCCACCAGCGAATCGAGAGATTCCCGCTCCCTTTGAACTGCTGTAAGACGGCGGCCAAGAGAAGACAGCCGTTCCCCCGCCAGCCTGTTCGCGGCACGGAGTTTTCGGGCTCGTGTATAGAGACGGTCAGCATTTCCCGCCCCGTCGAGCCCGGGATCAAGTTCCAGTTCGATTTGACCTCCAGTGAAGGGATCTGGCAGCGTGACCGAACGCATGCCCGCCTGCACCAAGTGCAGCGAAGCCAGCAATGTATCGGCGCGCCGTTCCAGGAGTTCCGGTTCTGAAGCGGCTCCACGCTCGCGTTCGACCTTATCCATGGTCGACTGTACGGCCTTTTCCTCACGGTTCAGCGCGGAGATGATGGACTGTCTCAGGCTTTTGCGCTCCAGGGCAATTTCCCGGTCGCGGGCATAGGCCGCCACCGCGTCGTCCAGGTCCTCGAAATACCGTCCCGGACGCGACGGAGCGGCCATGGGGAGCGGAAAGACATCCCGGGGCAGTTCCTCACGGTCATCAAGAACCACGGAACCGCCCTCTCCGCCCTGTTCGATGATTCGCTCCAGACCGGCAGCCGTGGTGAGTACACGCATCGCCTCATCTTGAGAAAGAGAAGCAACCATTTCAGCCGGGTCCACCTCCGCCAGGAGCAAAACCTCCCCGGCAAAAAGCCTGCTGCCGCCGCATAGCCCCGCAAGCGCTGCCTGTGCGTTGCCGCCCCGAACCCGAAGCAAGTCCATCTGCATCTCCGGCGGAAAGGCAGAAAGATCCGGCAGATCGCGAGATGGGGGCGGAACGTACGGCAATCCCGGCCGAATGGCGCGATATCCGTTTTCATGTCCAGCAACCACTCGAACCGCACCCGCAATTACCATCTCCGGGGTGAGAACGATAAGATTGGCATTCCGTCCGGTCATCTCAAAAACGATGGAAAATCCGGATTCGACGGTAAAAGTCAGAATCCGGTCGCCCGGAGTCCGGGTCACGGAGAGGAGGCGTTTCCCCACAAACCTGGAATGATGCCAATCCTGAGCATCCCTCTTGGGTATGAAACGTTTCTCTACGCGGTGAAGGTATGGCATGTCCGGGATGCAGGAAAGCTTGAGCGCGGCTTCTCCTTCGAAACCAAGAAAGAGGTCCCGGTGTTCGCGGAGACGAACAATTTCGATTTTCCGCCCGGCGAACGCGCGTTCGAGGAGAATACGCTGGGCTACGATAGTATAATAATCCACGATATGCTCCCGAAACGCCGCAGGCCCGGTATAAATATCCCGCCGGGATCAGGCGTTCATGTATGTGGTTCTTCGCTGTATTCCATGGATTAATGCGGGTAAACGGTGCTAAATGAAGGGTAAATGGCACAGAAGCACAGAAGGAAAGACCGTAGGGGCGAGGCATGCCTCGACCGGTCTGAACCGTACGCTCCGGCATTGGCAGACGCTTCTCCTCTCCTGGCTCCCCGACCCCTTCTTTCATCTTTCGTTTACCACACAGACCTGCGAAATATCTTATATGTGCTGTCCCTCACGAATGAATCAATAGCGCATGGAATCCGTGCAGACAACGCGGAGAACAATGTACTCAAGCATGCGCCCGCTAAAAAAACACACATACTTACACCGATTATTACCAGTTAAATAATATTTATTGACATATTATTCTACTATGTATTATACTACGCCTATTGCGGCCCTATCTCCCTATGCCGCTTGCCGATGATTTTTTTAGTTAGTATTAAATTAGTGGAACCACTTGCCGTATTCGCCGTTTTAATTTGTAAGGTACGAAGTGTTGAGACGCGGAGGAGCCTGTGTGGTGACTGAACCGTCTCAATGTGGTAAAGCTGTCTCCTTTGAGCAAAAGGACACGTAATCACCTGACGCGCAAGCTGAACACCACTTGCTGTACCTGCCTCCCGTGGGATGGCTTCGCCCGCTGTCCCACGGATTTTTTTTGAATTTCTCCGCGTTTACTATGCGCAAAACGTAATAATTTAACTTTCCCCGGAATACACACGGCGCCCTCGGGATTGGCTGCCGCCGATAACGAGGTTACTCCGTTTTCCTCCCGGTACTTTCCTTTTCGCCCTCCGCGCAGGACGTTTTTCATTCCTCCCCGGCAACCCGTTACATTTCATTCTCACGAAAGTCCGGTCGAGCGTCATTTCTTCTATCGCATATTCCCGTTACGGGTTATCGCACTCTCTCCGCACGGACATGTGTATCGGTTACGGGCTTCGCTCAGTATCCCCGTTCCCGAAGCAGTCGTTTTACCTCATTCAGACGATCCATTCCGCCTTTCATGGCGCCGTTCATGTAAATGGCCGGAATGTTTCCCGTCCGGGCAATTAACTGGTCGGTGATTTCTCCGCAGATCATCCAGAGAAGCTGGTTGGCAACGAAACCGGAAATCGGACAAATCTTCCGCGTAATACCCGGAAGTGAGAAGATGCCGTATGTATCGCAGGAGCCGCCCACATGAACATCCGCTTCCTTGGGGACCGTACGACTTTCGGGAATGATTCCGTTGCGGGTTTTCGGACCGATGGCGGCCACATTCATCCCTGCCTTTCGAAAGAGAGCGAGCGCGGCCAGATCATCCGGATCGTCCGGCTTCACCAGTCCCATGATTACCATGTCCTTTTCGGTCGGGCGGAAGCGCAGATCCAGTTTTCCCTGTTGAATGGGGTCATCGAAGAGAGTCAATTCATGGGGGGGACCGTAAACACCAAAGGTCAGTCCCAGACCGCCGCGCCGGGCATAGCACTCCGCACACAGGTACGGCTCATGACGGCTGTAGCAGTACACCCGTCCGCCCCTGAGTACGGAATGCACTGCCATTTCCGCAGTCAACCGCACCTTGTCCATTTCTCCCTCGGCGGCTTTCTGGGCATTCAAGGCTGCTTCAAAGTATTGATCACCCAGCGGACGGTTCAGGTTTACGGTCGGGATACTGCCGGAAACCGGAGGTTCGTCGCCATACACGGTGAATTTTTTACTCGATGCAGCCAGAATTCGCGCCGCATCAGAGGTCACCATCCAGTACGTGAGCACCCCGACTCCGCCGGATGAAGGCCCCAGGGGGCAGGGTGATCCCGGAACATCAACCACCGCGCCGTATGCGGTTTCGTAAAGATCGATCCACAAATCGGCAAATGGACTGATCCGAAGATCACGTATCTCAGGAACGATCATTTCGTTTCCAATGTTGTCACCACCCCAGGAACGCGGCCCGGAAATCACGAAAACCCCACGAGCGTGCTGGCTCTTGAGCCGTTCCAAATCCTCGGGAGCAGCCGCGGCGTTGGTGAAGACCAGATCGCCCGGTTCCGCTGTCACCGGCAGACCTTTCACAAAAATGTCCGTATCGCCCGGCCGGTCAGAAAAGATGTCATAGGTGGTGCGGTGCCCCATATCCCAGTTGATAAAGCAACGATTGCCCCGTTTCACCGTGTCGGCGACGCGGTGTGCGGCTTCCAGGATTTCCTCGGACTGGTTACGCTTGATACGTTCAAATATTTCGCGCATTTTGGCGGTAAATCGCAGGGCGGTGGGAGTGCGGTCTCCCGCTCCTGCGTTCCCGGCGAAAGCGGCGAGACCGGTGACCGAAAGGGGAATGAGCCTGACAGCGTCGCGTCGAAGCATGTGGCCCTCTGAGCGTGTTCTGGTTGAAGGTATGCCTTTGATGCAAGGTAGAACCGCCGACTTCGCCAGTCAAGGGGAAAACCCATCATTCGACACCCCCTCACGCACTGAACGGCCATTCCTCAGAACGGATGCTCTCCCCTCAGCAAGCAGCAACTTCATTATTTTCCTCCACAATCTTTCGCTTGCATTATGCCCTGCAAGCGGCTATCTTAATTTTGTTCTTTATTTGAGTTCACACTTCCCCTTTCAGGTCATCGCTTTATCCTGTCGTAATTCCGCCATCAAACAGCATACTATCTACCCGGGACAGCAACCCGCGCCATTCGATTACCCGTTTTTGAAAGGACAATGTATGGGTTTCACCCCCTGGAGACAGACCCTTCCCGCGGTAATCACTCTGGCAGTAACCCTGGTCACTGTTTTTTCTGCACCGATCTTGGCGGATACCATTCTTCCCCTGGATACACCAGTTCCTGGAACACTGGCGCCGACAAACGATATCTACTACACGGTCACACTCAACCATCCCGGTGTGCTCGCGGTCTCTCTCACCGGATGGCATCCCACGCTGAACTGGGGGATGGATTACGATCGCCTCTATGTCTACAATTCTTCAGGCGAACCAGTGGGCCGTAACAGTCAAAGTACCGAAGCCGACCCGTTCATTAGTTATATGCTCAGCAACGCCCCGTCCTCTGTCACGGTGAACATAGGTAAGGCCGGGACCTACACGATAAAACTGCATTCCGGTGCAGTGAATTACTCCCCATCGTCAAGACAAAAAATGGGAAAAGTTAAGGTGGAACGCCCCCCTTTGGATGAGCGGATTGATGGTACTATCTGGTTGTAGTCGAGCGGTGGGAATGTGGGAAACGGAAGTACCGTTTTCCATATTTCCACCGCGGG
>JAWLHT010000013.1:0-34738 GCA_041690195.1 Candidatus Latescibacterota bacterium | reverse complement strand
ATTTCAGCGCCGTCAGGACGCGAGGGCGGAATCATTGAGGATTGCAGTGTGAACTCGCCATCCGCTGATGAGGATACGACCGAAGCCGGACCAGCGGTCCCAACCTCGCCCATAACCGTCGGAGCGGACTCCGGTTGTGGAGCAGATGTATCAACCGCAACGGTTTTCACGGAAGCCAGGACAGGTTTTCCCGGAGGCACGGATTTAGCGGCAAGTACCCGAGGGGTACTGATACGCTCAACGGTTACCGGTGTTTCCAGTGCGATGGTCCCGCCCCAGGCGGGATCGGCTGCCGTGCGGCTTGTATCGTGCGGAACAGTGTTCGCGCCGTCCCATGTGGATACCCGCACATCCAGAGTAATCGTCCCGTCCGGCCCGGCATTTCTTTTCAGAACCGCGGAGAGTCCTTCGACCGGGACAACATCACCGGTTTCGGCCGAAGATTTGCTTCCATGGGGAGTTGCCGTAAAAGTGATATTATCGCGCTTCTCTGTAAGGATTACCACTCCGCCGGGAGTTTCCCGCCGTACAGCAGCAGGTTGCCGGTCCAGAACACTGCCGTCCGATTTGACTCCGGCCGCTTCCGTCTCCGGATTGCCGCGCTCCCACATCCTGCGGACAGAGAGGTTTTCCTTCTCCCCGGCCCCTGTGATGACCTCTCCCCCGAATGCGGACCTTATCCACTGCACACCTTCTCCCGTAACATCTTCCGTGATGTCATTCATGGCCGGACCGTCCGTGTTCCACGCCTCATCCGCCATTCCGGCCAATCCCGCGAACGAACCGGTCTCGCCTGTCCCCGGCCCGGCTGGTGCGGTTATTTCCATCATGCGATCCCGGGCAACGGGTATCCGGAGCGTAATTCCCGAAAAGCCGTCATCGGCGCCCGCCAGGGTTTCGGAAACCTGAGCCGGGGTATTCGCCTCTCCACCGGTCATGAGCGCCTCGCCGGCCGGATTCCCCAGCAGAGCCATCACCGCCGCTGTCTGGGCCGGATCGTTCCACTCCGGAGCGAGCACGAGAACCGCCCTGGAAGATGCACCATCCTCTTCCGGGCCTTCCGGTTCCATTTCAACACTGCCAGCGATACTTGCTGTGACCAAAGTTTCTTCACCGTCCCGGACAGTTTCAGAGGTCACGGTAAGCCGAACCGGAACAGAGCCGTTTTTCAGGTCGTCCGTTTCAGAACTCACCGGGTCCGGAGTAATGCGCAGCGAGATTTTCTCTCCGGGGGAAGCGCCATCCCCTGTGGATTTTTCAATGACGAATACACTGCTTTCCAGCGTGGAGGTTTCCGGGGATGCACCCTGTCCCTCGCCAGCCCCCTCAACCGGGTCTTGCGGAGAAGATGAGGGCGACGGGGAAACGGTCCTTATCCGGGTATGGATCGGAGAAGCGGGACCGGACGCTTCAACCGCCGTCTCCTGATTGCCGCCAGGGGGTGTGCCATTGACAAGAGAGGAGAAAAACGATGCGAAATCAGGCCCATCGCCCCCCTCCCGTCCTCCGGACATACCGCCGGTCAGGATATGCATACCCGCCAGTCTCGCTGGAACGATCATTGTCCCCCCAGAGTCCCCATCGTGGCGAGCAACCGGCTCAGCCGAACGGCCTTTCCGGTATCAGCCTGGGCGACGGCGCCAAGCAGCTTGGCTGAATTTCGGTTCTGCATGCGGGAGAGAATGTTCACCGCAAGAGAATCGTTAATTTCCAACATCACCGGAACCGCCTCCTGAATTTTCATGGCCTCGAACATTCTGGCCAACCCACCCAGATTTTCACTCCGGGCTTGCTGCTGAACCGACTTGAGCAGTTCTTCCTTGCGGGTTATGGTTGCGCGGATGGCTTCCAACTCACTCTTCTCACGTTCCAGGGAATCTATCATGGCCTGGAGATAGCGTATTCTCTTCTCGTTTTCTTCCGTGCGTTCAAAAAGACGCAGATGGTTTCCCAGATCGTAGAGAGTAGAATCTCCCGCGTTCTCCGGAGCGACCGATTCAAGGTGCGCCTGGCTCACCGAGTCACTTTGGGCCTGCAGCGATTGCCGCTTCTGCGCGTAAAACTCGCCGGGGGTTCCGAACTGTTTAACCCCTCCGAAGTAGAATACGAGCACGTTCAGAACGATCAGCTGTACCGCAAATATTATCGCAAACAGAATCTTTCCCATTGAATCCGCCTCTGCTTCCCTCTGCTTCCCTGTCGTCCCGGGTGTCCGTCCCCTGTAGCGCAACTCGTGTGCCAAAAATTCCCAGAACAACCAATCAGTGGGTTTCGTATTCCTGCACAGAGCGTTGTGCAAATACCCCGTGCACTTTCCGGTGTGTCGCTGTCTTTTGGGAGGAAGTTCGGGTGCGGTAGTTTTTGCCGGAGTGGAACTGAAAAGGAGTTTTTTTCACTTCGAGAGGGGGGCGGCTCCCGGATTGAAGAGACGGGCCCTGCTCCGTTTCCGGTTATGGGAGCCCACGCTTTTTTTGCACAGACTATCCGTTCCTGCGCCCCTGAAATGGAAAGGGATCCGCCTGGTCATTTCGCGGATCCCTCGTACGCAACATACGCAGTCCCGGGGGCGGCTCCGAAAAGCAACATCCCCACAAGAACCGTTATGCGATTTTTGGCTCAAGAGAGAAAGAATCCGGCAATCTGCGCCAATCGGCAAGGGTGTATTTTTCTTGATTGCCCAATCCGGGTTGGAGATCAGTACTAATAAGAAGGGCAGTCCACGAAAAGCCCTCTCCGCGATATCCGGGCCAGTTCCGGGGTTCGCTGGACTCGCTTCGCTCAAACAGGCAGCGGACCTCTTCCGCAACAGTTCCTCTCGCTCGGGGTTTTCGAGGACAAATGCACCGCCCTGCATTCTCATCGCCACTCTTGCCCTCTTGATGCGCTTTTCGTATTACAGCATCCAAACCCTTCACGTTCCCGGACAAGAATTCGACATCAAGGTGCGGACAAACGGCTTCTCGAACCGCCATGATTGCATCAATTCTACCCGTTTTGATAGTGTCATCGCATTATTCATCGGGGTGAACGGTCAATGGTCTGACGGAAGATGCGCAGGAAATTCCCTCCCCAGACTTTTCCGATCTCTTCTTCAGAAAGACCGTGGGCCATCATGGCGCGGGTGAGGTGCACCAGTTGCGATACCTCCGGCACGACCGGGGTTTCGCCCAGTCCATCGTAGTCGGTACCAATCCCGACATGATCAATCCCCACCAGGTCAGCAGCGTAACAGACATGTTCCACCAGCCGGTCTATCGTAGCCCGGGCCGGGTCGGGATCTATGAACATGGGCGCGAAGGCGATGCCAAGCACCCCTCCTCTGGCGGCGAGCGCCTTGATCTGGTCGTCGGTCATACAGCGCCAGTGATTGCAGCAGGAAAACACGGCGGTGTGGGACATTACCGGCGGAAGGGTTGAATGCTCGAGAACATCGTAAAAGGCTTTATCATTGATATGGGAAAGATCGGTAATGACACCCAGTTCGTTGCTTTCGCGGAGAATCTCCCGACCGAATGCAGTCAGGCCGCCGGCGTTGCGTCTTTCCGCCTCCCGGTCCGCGGGAGTACAGGCACCGTAGGGGCTCCTCGTCCCCTGCAGAAAATGCGGCTCACTCCCCCCTTCTCCGTGGGTAATCCCCATCGAACGGACTCCGAGACGGTACAGGATGTGGAGGTTTTCCGTCCGGCCCTCCACCCAGCGCCCGGCTCCCTCAACCGCAAGCATGACCCCAACTTTTCCTGACTCGCCCGCACGTTGGGCGTCCCTGGATGTGAACACCTGAAGGAGATGGTCGGGATGTTGTTCAATCTGCCGGAGCACCCGCTCCGTTGTCGCCCATATATTGGCGGTTGGCCCGTTGCCAACAATGAAGAAGCCGACGTACCGCCCCGCTTCCTTCATGCGGGGAATGTCCGTGTGATAACTCAGGTCCCGCTGCATCCAGTTCAGAGGGTTTTCCTTGCGGGCAACCCGCTCCACCGGAGTGTCGTTGTGTCCGTCAATGATGAGGCATTTACGATGAACTTCCCGGGCTTCCTCCAGGCTGACCTCCCGCTTCTTCCGTGCCGTCTTCGCGAACGTCGGCGCCGCGCCTGCCGCGATGATTCCGGCAACTCCGGCCGCGGTTTTTCCCATGAATTCCCGCCTTGTATCCATAGTGTCTCCCCTCGAATGGAAATAATGGATTCGAAACACCGTCCCGACAAACCGGTGCGTTCCCTGATGCTGGAAGTATACCTTTTTCCAAGTAGGGGACAAATCATTTTTTCCTGGCAAAGGGATGGCGCCAGATGCGAAGCCACAAGAATGCACGGGTATCAGAAGAGACCTGCGTAATCAGAAAACCGTAATGGCTGAAGCCGGTTGCTGATTCAGCCCGAAACCCATACTGCCAGAGGACGCAAGAGGTCGCAGGGACATCCCCCCTGTTTCTTACGCTTTGACCGCATTTTCGTTTTCTGATCGGAATTGGCAGGATAACCCGTACACGATATATTAGCTTGCCGGAGAGGATAGCAGGGGAGGAAAACGCACACACAGCAAGAGCGCTTCATTCCAGTCTGAACAAGCCCGACATTTCTCGTCCCGAGGGAAAAGCGGAAGACGGAATGAAGCACTCGTAATGCATCCGCGCGAGTACCGGTTCGCCTGACACAGACGAAGCTTTGCGCGCTGGGGGTAACGTTACCCGGAGACAAAGGAAGTTTCGAGAAAAGCGTCCACACACTCGGGACAGAGTTTCTTTCCCCGCATTTCGCGGATAATGCTCAGGGCTTTCTCAATGGGCATGGCGGGACGGTACGGGCGGTCGCTGGCCAAGGCATGGAACACATCGGCAACCATGGTGATACGCGCCCAAAGGGGAATGTCCAGGCCCCGAAGTCCCTCCGGGTAGCCCGTTCCATCGTAAGACTCGTGGTGATAGAGCATGATGGGAATTACATCGGCCATACTGGGGATGGGCCTGAGAATATCCGCACCGATCACGGGATGACGGCGCATAACCATCCATTCCTCATCGGAAAGAGGGCCGGGTTTGCTCAGAATGCTGTCCGGAACGCCGATTTTTCCGATATCATGCAATCGGGCCCCAATATACAGCCGTTCCTGCTGGGCTGGAGTCATACCGAGAACATGCGATATTTCCATGGCGATGGCCACCACATCCTCTGAGTGGCCGCGAGTATAAGCGTCCCGGGCCTCCAACGCCTGACAGAGGCTCTCTATGCTCGAAAGCATGAGTTTCGTTTCTTCTTCCAACCGCTGACGGTCCTTCAGGAGCAGCTTGTACTGTTCCGAGAGCAGCCGGTCGACCGAAATGAGCAACTGTTCCGAGTTGAATGGTTTGGTGAGATAGGATGCCACCCCCTGCTCGAGCATACGGTGCATAATGGAATGCCCGCAGAGAGAACTGGCGATGATGATGGGAATGTCGGAAAGGCCTGTATCCTGGCGCAGGGTCCTGGTCAGAGAGATGCCGTCCATCACCGGCATTTCAAGATCGGTGATCACCAGATCAGGTTTCCGAACCCGGATTTTTTCCAGTGCTTCCCGCCCGTGCTCGGCGGCCGCCACCCGATAACCGGCTCCGGAGAGCGCCTTTACGGTTATTTCCCGAATGGAGTGCGAATCCTCAACCACCAGGATATGGTGGCGCTGGTTGAAATTCCGCTTTGAAAGAACCTGATTAACCGCTAATGCGAGCTGGCCGGCGATTTCGGACTTTTTCACGAACGCTGATGCACCGGCCTGAAATCCCTGCTCTATCCACTCGTCGCTGGTCTCACTGCTTATAAGAATAATGGGGGTATTTCTAACCGTGGGATCGGTTTTTAACATGCGGCACAACTGCAAGCCGGAAATCCCAGGCATCACAATATCAGAAACGATCAGATCGTACGCGCCGTTCGCGGCGCATCGCACTCCGGATTCACCATCCTCTGCCTCGGTGATCGCAGCGCCCTGATCCGTCAGCAGAGAAGCAATATACCGTCGAGTGGTCCTGCTGTCATCGACAATCAGTATCCGTGCTCCATCGAGTACGGATTCCGGCGAAACCTGTTCCGGCCTGTTTGGAACAACCTGGTTGTGCGAATCTCTCTCGGAAGCCACCACTCGATACCTCCCCCCGTATTGTGTCAATAATCGCCCTTACCGCGATCCGGAAACAATGCATTTCTGGCGCCGCCCGTGCCCGGCAAAGTCCACTGATCACGCTCCACAGGTCCGCAATACGCTTGCCGGTATGTCATGTAATCTGACGCTCGAACTATCCCGATCCCGGCTGCTTCGGAATCCCGCAAGGTCCCAGCCGGTTTATCCCATTCCATAACCACTGGAGGGCAGACCTGTCCGAAACCCCAGTCCTCTGTTGATCCAACAGGACAGGGCGTACAGCAGCACAGGGGGCGTGGACTACCCCTTGCGGCACTACGAAACCCGCTGCCGCCTCCGGCGACATCTCCCGTGTCAAGGGAGAACACCGGAGAAAGACCTCCGCGGCACGGAACCGGTTGATACCCCTATCCCCCGTATCCATAAATGACGTACGGAACGGAACAATGGTTACATCCCGGTCCGATCTACTCCGGAAAACCAATACCCCGAGTGAAAGGAAACCGCATGACAACCGTCAACGATTCCACAACGGGTGAACCCGTATCGGCATTCTCTCCATCTCAGTGAAATACCTGCGCACTGAACGCCTCAATAACCGTATCCGGAGACTTCCAGGAGTCACGGGGCAGACCCGCTTTACGGCAGGTTTGTTCGAGAAAGGTTTCCAGATCCCAGCCATACTCGGTTGCCACCTGCGGCAACAACAAACCCCGGTTGTATCCCCGGGTGATAATGATGCCGTCACGGCCCACCACGATTTCCCGGATATCTTTCACCCGCCGAATCGGAGTGAGCACACTGATTTCAAACTTGATATCCGGAATTTCTCCGGGCTGAACAGGGGAAAAGCGGGGATCTTCCAGCGCGGCGGCGCGGGTCATTTCGGCAACGGTGGTGATGAGCGGCTTCGTTCCGACAATATTCCCGATGCAACCGCGCAGGTTACCCTGTTTGTAAAGGGTAACGAAAGCCCCCCAGTTTTCCCCGAGCTTACCGCTGAAATTGTCGAAGCAAGGCACAACCCGGGTCCGCACCACGGAATTCAGCGTCTGGCGCACCACATTCCGGAGAATCTCCCGTTCATCGGCGGTCAGATCCAGATCCACCCCCACCTTCGCACCGGTCTCCGCATCCTCCGGCTCCCCGCCTCCGCTGGTGGCGCTGAATGCGGCGGCGAGATATCCCACCACGCTCCCGGTGTCACCCGTAACATCACCCGAATTGGCCATTCGGAGCACGACGGCCCGGTCAGCGCCCAGTTCCCGACAGACCAGCATAACCGTCGCGATAGGCCCCCGTCCGCAGACATGGCTCTGCTCGACCCGGTCATCGGCAAGCAGTCCTTCTACATCGTATGTCTCGATATACTTCTTCACCCGCTCGTCAAGACCGCGGGCGTCCGCGGCCGGGAAAAAGTGCGAAAGATCGGACGAGGCCACGATCAGGGCGCGCCGTCCCCTGACCGCCGCGGCCACCGCTTTGGACAGGGCTACAACGGAATCCCGGTCCTGGTCGCCCATGACTATCGGCACAAGGCGGAATTCACCGAGCACACGCTGCAGGAAAGGAAGCTGTATCTCGATGGAATGCTCCATCCGGCCGCCATACCCGGTGACATGTCCCAGCCCGGAAGCCTGGATATTGTCTCCGTCATGAAAATTCGCCACCGCCTCGGCGATTTCAGCGTCCACGGGAACGGTTCCCAAAGGAGTTTCATACGCTCCGCCGGGCAGGACCGAACTTCCCCGGAGACGCGGGTCTACATGATTGGGCGCGATCACCACCACGGTATCGAACCGCTTTCCCTGTACCTGACGGTAGGCATAGGCCGCCACGGGGCCGGAATAAACATGTCCGGCGTGCGGCGAAACAATCCCCAGGATTGTTCCCGGAACCGGTTCACCCGCGGCGTGCGAGAGGTACTGGTCGATGGTGTTCCGCAGAGCGGCCGGGTCCGCCTGGTACCACGTCCCGGCCAGAGCCGGCGAGCGTGTTGCCGTATGGGATGTATCCATTTTCGGCATCTCCTCCTGTTTTTGAGGTTCCCCCGTGCAGACTGACAGTACGACCGCCAGCAGAAAAAAGGTAATTACCCTTCCCGGGTTCTCTGCATTCCGGCGCTTCATGACCACACCCCGGGAATGGGATTGCCGCAGGAGTCGCAGGCGTTTCCCCTGAGGGAATTCCGCAGAACGCTGTTCCCGACCCGCTCAATCACCACAGCGCCGCAGCCGGGACAGTATGTATTCCCGCCCGGATGGCCCGGAACATTTCCGATGTAGACAAAACGCATTCCCTTTTCCAGAAAAATGTTTCGCGCCCGTTCCAGCGTTGCGACCGGGGTGACGGGAAGGCTGGTGAGACGGTACATCGGCGAGAACCGGGTGAAATGTACCGGGATATAAGGCCCGATTTCGCCCAGGAGCCAGTCGGCCATGTCATGAAAATCAGTTTCACGGTCATTGAGAGTGGGGATGGTAAGATGCACCAACTCAGTCCATACCCCGAGTCGATGCAGCGATCGGATGGTGGCGAGGACCGGTTCGCGGTCCCCTCCGGCCACATCCCGGTAGAAGCTTCGGGAGAACGCCTTGAAATCAACCTTGTAGGCCGAAATCACCCCAGCCAGCTTCTCCAGCGGAGCGGGCCGTATGAAGCCGTTGGATACCATCACGCTTCGTATGCCGCTCCGCTGTGCCTCGGCGGCCACATCGACGGCGTATTCCGTGAACACGGTGGGTTCGTTGTAGGTAAAGGCAATAACCCGCGCTCCGGCGCTCCGGGCTCCGGACACCACATCACCGGGAGACATGGTCCTGGAATTGACATCTTCCGGCCTGGCCTGTGAGAGCTGGTGGTTCTGGCAAAACTTGCAGGTGAAATTGCATCCGGCGGTGGCTATGGAGAAAGCCCGGGCTCCGGGAAGGAAATGAAAGAGCGGCTTTTTCTCGACCGGGTCGGTCTGCAGTGCGGCTACCTTTCCGTAGACCAGCGAATAGAGCGTCCCGTTGCGATTTTCACGGGTGCGGCAGAATCCCCTTTCCCCATCCGGGATGATACAGGTACGGGGGCAGACCCCGCATCGCACCGCGCTGCCCCGGAGCTTTTCATAGAACCCGGCCTCTTTCGGCCCTGACGGCCAGGCCGGGAAGGGACCTTCGCTCGCCTCCCCATGCAGAAACCCGAATCCCCCCCACGCGGCGCACCCCATTCCGCAGGCCAGGAATTTTCTCCGGGTCAGAAACCCGGAGCCAGGACGAGAACAGTCGGAAAGGCAATCCATGACAATTCCCCATGCCGCATGAGTGAGCGCATCGTGCCTTCTGCCGGCAAATCCGGCGGTTTTCTAATAAAGCGATTTCCCCTTCCCGAGTCAAGCCCGGCATGATGCCCGAAGGAACGGTTAAAAACGCTCGCCGGGCGTGGTCATGGAAATCGGAACCTGAAGCCCCGCCGGTATCTCCACCCCGAGTTGCTCCAGTATTCCCTGAATGCCGCCCCCGGAATCCGTTTCTATTTCCAGTTGGGTGATACGATCGCCCCGGATGAGAAACGTGGCGGGTTCGGCGGGCAGGGAAACCTTCCGTCCAGTGGCCCGGACCTGCGGCATTCCGGGGAAGAGGGACGGCATATCGTTGGTGTGGGTCCCGGTGATATGCAGTGTCAGCATGACCTGGTTACTGACGGAATTCAGATCGCTCGCGTTGAAGGCGAGATCCGGCATTCCGGTGATCAGCGCTTCCATGATGTCCAGGAAGGATTTCTTTCCGACCGGTTGCGGAACCGAGCCGATCAGGATGAAATCATACGCGAGGTATCCTTCCGCTTCGGTGAACTGGGATGATTCAAGCTTATGCAGAAAGTTGAGTGCGACATCGGTCGGTTTCATAATTGAGACCTCCTGACAAGTATTGCGGCCAACCATCCGCTCGGCCATACGCCTTGCTTACTGATGGACGACGGTACCGCATTGCGCCACCCGAATTCCGGGGGTCATCCAGCGGTTATCCGCGCCATAGCCATATATGAAATATATACTATATTTCGTTATTTCCCAATAAAGACGACGGTACTATCCAACGGCGGTATGCACAACAGAATGGTTCGGAGGATAATGACGGGCAGAACGGAACGCAGCATTTTGGGGGCAGCGGCTGCCGCAAGGAAAGAGAGCAAGCGGAAAGTGCAGGAAGGCATCGTCTTCGTGATTTATCACCCAGAGGCAATATTCCCCGGGAAAAGGTTGGGGAAAAAGCGGCGCCAGCGATAGCGCCCTTCATCACCTCATACGTACTTTCCCGGGGATAGAACCACGTTCATACTTCCGCGCCATAGACGGGCAACTCGTCATCCGGAATATCTCCGAGCGCGGGAAAGGCCCTGTCCCGGCCGGAAATGACCGGGGCCTCCACCGGCCACGGAATACCGAGAGATGGATCATCCCACCGTATTCCCCGCTCGGCAGCGGGATTGTATGGCGAGGTACACTTATAGACCACCAGGGCGCTTTCCCCGGTCACGCAGAAACCGTGAGCAAAGCCTTCCGGGATGTAGATCTGACGATGGTTGTCTCCGGAAAGGGTGGCTGTCTCGTACTCTCCGAATGTCGGAGACCCACGCCGTATGTCCACGGCGACATCGAATATTTCTCCGGAAAGGACCGTTACGAGTTTTCCCTGGGGAGACCCGGTCTGGAAGTGCAGACCACGGAGAACCTTCCTCCGGGAAAAGGAGTGATTGTCCTGCACGAAGAGTTCCGGAATGAAACTATGATACCGTTCAGAACGGTAGAGTTCGACAAAATACCCCCGCTCATCGGGAAAAACGTCCGGCTCAATAATCAAAAGACCGGAAAGCGCGCACGGAATGATGTTCATGCGAAAACCGCGGCTCCTTTGCCGACAGGTTCTAGTATTTTGATTCTACAGGCGGTTTCCGCCCGTTTGACCAAAACTTCATCCCGTATACGATACGCACTGTCGAGTTTTTTCCAAACAAAAAAATGTTTCGCCTGTTCATGAATCGACACAATGAACACGCCATCTTCCGCCAGGTACTGTTCGTACCGTCGAATCGTGGCAAGCGGATTCCTGAAGTAGTAGGCAACCTCATTGAATATCACGGCGTCGAAAGGACCCTGAACCACCGGAGAGGGGTGCTCCACATCTTCGTGCAGAAACACGGTGTTCCCCACACCCCGCTCCCGCGCGATGGATAGTGCGGTCTCGGAAATATCGAGCCCAACCAGTTCCGTGAACGATCCCGGGTGAAACCGTTCCGCAAGTACTCCATCCCCGCATCCAACATCCAGAAATCGTCCGCCGGGCTTCAGAAGACGGCAGTATCCGGAAATGATGCTGTACCTGGCCATCTGCTCCATTCCGGAGAAATAGTCCCAGTGCCCGCTGCCATACTGTGCCTCCCACCGCGCCTTCTCCGCCGGGATACCGCCACCCTTCAGAATACCTGGTCCGTAACGGATTGCGCGTCTCAACGCACGCATCACTCGACCCATTTTACCTCGCGTTCGCGTATCGTGTACCGCCGCACCCTGAGCGACAAATTCCAAGCCGACAAGACTATCATCGTTATAATATATATTCATATTATATTAATATAAGAATAATTGTCACGCATCAACTTTTTTAGGTCGCTAACATTCCGGTGGCACAAAAGAAAGAATACATGCGAGCGAACGAATCAAATGCTTTATTTATCTCCGGAGCGCCCATATCCGGCAATAACTGGTCCGGGAGATAGGGGCGGACGGGATTATTCGCCCGGATTGTCAATCGTCTGCTGGAAAACCCTCAGGAAGTTACCGCCCCAGAATTTCTGAATTTCTTTGCCGGTCAAGCCACGGGCCAACATGGCGCGGGTGAGCAGCACCAGTTGTGAGACATCGGGCACGATGGGAGGATCGGAAAAACCGTCATAATCCGAACCGAAGCCCACGTGGTCCATTCCCACCAGGTCTGCCACATACAAAATATGATCCACAACACGGTCGATGGTGGCTTTCCCGGGGTCGGCATCGATATACCCGGGCAGAACGACGATGCCCATGACTCCGCCTTTTGCGGCGAGTTCCCTGATCTGGTCGTCTGTCAAACACCGGTATTGATTGCAGAGGGAAAAGACTGCGGTGTGGCTCACGATTGGCGGCTTTGCGGAATGTTCGATCACATCGAAGAAAGCCTTGTCGTTCGCGTGGGAAAGATCGGTAATGATGCCCAGTTCGTTTTCCACCTTGAGCACATCGAGACCAAAGGGAGTCAGGCCGGTGAAGTTTTTCCTCTGTTCCTCACGGTCACGGAGGGTGCAGGAGCCGGTGACACTCCGGGTTCCCTGCAGGTAATGGGGCTCTTTCCCGCCTTCCCCATGCGTGATATGCACATTGCGCACCCCGAGGCGATACAGAAGACGAAGAATATTCACATTCCCGTTCAACCACCGCGCGGGTCCTTCAATTTCCATCAATACTCCGACTTTCCCCGTTTTCCCGGCGCGAACCGCATCTTTGGAAGAAAGAACAAGCATCAGTTCCCCGGGATGCTCGTCGATTTGCCGAAGAATGAATTCGGTAATGGTCCACAGGTCGGTGACCGCGCTGTCCTCCACGAGAAAAAACCCGACATACTGCTGTCCGCCCTCTTTCATGCGGGGAATGTCCGAATGATACGAGGGATCACGCTTCATCCAGCTTTCCGGATCCTCCTTCCGGGCAAACCGTCGCACGGAAGTATCCTGGTGCGCGTCAATCACAAGACACTTCCTGTGCAACGCCCATGCTTCTTCCAGGGTAACACCGCCTTTTTCCATTCGTTCCTTTCCGAAAGCGGGCGCCTTTCCGGATGCGACAATCGCGGCTATTCCAGCCAGCGTGGAATTCTGAATGAATTTTCTCCGGGTTTCCATGGTTATCCCCTTGGGATATGGAGTGCGGGACAGCGGCACCATCGGAAACATGTGCCGAGCGCTGGGAAAAAAGGGCGGAAACCATCCGCCCTTTCGCCATTTCTGAATGCGGGTATCCGGTCGGGTCGGCAGGCCACGGCGCAGAACCCGGCGGAGGTGGGAAAAACGTCATTTCGCTGCCTCCGCCTGTTCCGAATCCACCTTCTCCACCAGCATCATCTCCCGTGTTTCGGGAGCCAAAAAAATACGGCTGGGAAGAACCGGCACTGACCATCCCGGTCCCGTGCTGCCGAAAGAGTTACCTGACGGGCACTTTCATCATATGCAACAGCTTGACCATTCCATCGGAGGCATTAATATTGGAATGGGCGGTTTTTCCGGTGGACGGAATACGATATGCCGTTCCTTCCGGCAACTTTCGCAGATTTTTACCCAGAAGCAGTTCCAGGTCGCCGTCCAGGGCAATCCAAATTTCCTCGACTCCCGGTTCATGGCTGTGCGGCTGGGCCATGGTCATGGCGTCGAGCTTGACCTCGGTGAACCCGTTGTACTGACACATGCCGTTTTTCTGGCTGATCATCATGCGGTCTATGTTCGCCCAGTGCACTTTCATGAACGGAGCCTCACCGCGGTTGTCTACCACTTCAAGCGTCCTGTTCGGGGTAAACCCGGCGGGAACCTTTTCCGTGGCGACATAGAAGGTCATGTACCGGTCGCCGGTGGCGGTGAGAGTGAATTCAAGGCCGGGAGTGAGAATGAAGGCCATCCCCTTGCCCAACGAAACCGATTTGTTGCCGGACTTGATTACACCCTCGCCGGAGTTGACATAAAAAACCTGCTGCACACCGTTGAGTTCGTCCTTCATGGTTTTCGCGACCGCACCGGGCTCGAGAGTGGCGTAGCTGATGGCCTCGGCGTACTGGAGCACCGCGCCGCGCCGGGTCGGATGCAGGTCGTCCGGTCCTTCGAGCGCGGTGAGCATGTCGCGAAAAACGAGATTTCCGTGCATGAGACGCGGCATCGAGTTCCGCCAGTTGCCCACGTACAGGTCCATGTCGGGTTCGATTTTGGGGTCGTACATGGAGGGATCGAGCATGGCGTATTCTTTTGTCCCGCCGGGAACCGACTTCATCATGTGAATCATCTGCACCGGCTCGTCGCCCAGATTGATATTGGTATGGGCGGTGAGACCCGTGGAGGGAATCCGGTAAACCGTACCCGCCGGACAATCGCGGAGCTGCTTGCCCAGGAGAAGCTTGGTGCTTCCCTTCACCATGATCCAGCACTCCTCGATGCCGTCGGCATGGCTGTGCGGATGGGGAATGGTGTGTGCATCGATGGTAATGAGGCTCATGCCGCCGTAATTCGCGACACCGTCTCCGCTCCCGATGATCCCGTTGCCGATGTGCGCCCAGTGCGCTCCCGTGGTTTTGTTGCCGTCGAACCGGTTCTTCACCACGAGTTCCTTGTTCGGCTTGAAGTCCGGACGGAGGGGCTCGGTAATCACATAGCACATGAATTGGCCTTTGCCGGCGCCGGTCAGCGTAAAATCGAACTCGGGGGTGAGAATGAATCCCATTCCTTCTTTCAGTTCGACCATTTTCTTCCCGGCGGTGATTATAGCGGTCCCCCCGGCGACATAGAATACCTGCTGCTCGCCCTGTTTCGCCCGACCGGAGGCGACCGCGCCCGGCTCCAGGGTTGCGTAGCTGACCGCGGTCTGCTCGACCAGCACCGCACCCTTTTTCACCGGGTGGAGCTTGTCGGGACCTTCCAGACTGGTCAGAATATCGCGGAATACCAGATCACCGTACATCACCCGGGGTGTGGAATTATTCCAGTGATTGACAAACATGTCAATATCCGGGTCAACCGCCGGGTTGTACTGTTTCGGATCCAGCGCACGGTAGGGGTAGGGTGTCTGCGCTGAAACCGCGGCCACAAAAAAAAGAGTGAGAAGTAAACACCCGATGATTCGGTTCATTCCTGTTCCTCCCATGGTGTACGCTACGAACAACAGATACGAATGCGTTTTTCAAGAACATTCCCGCGTGTTGCAGTTGTAAACGATGATGAATCGCCCCCTGTGGATTGCTCTGCCCGGACATTCCCCACACAGATACCGGATGCAACGGGAAAGCATCATTTCCCCAAAAGGGAACGTAATCAAATACATGGGCCGAAGCAAGCGAGAGTATCGCCCCCGAAAATCGCAATTGACTGTTTTTCACCGGTATGGGCCCAGAATGGATCCGCATGGACCGGTTACCCCCACAGTGATGCATATCGGGGGACCAAAAAAAAACGGTCTCCCTTCCATCATACCCTGTCATTACCCAACAATTCTTCGCGACTCCACACTCCCTCTCTTCCGAAAAGGGTTTTCCCGGAGGATGAATTGAAGCATCCCGGTGAGGTATGGTGCAATCTCGCGAACCTTGGCTGTTTGAACCGTTTCCCCACTATTGGGATGGCAGCCCGCGGGCAGACTACGGCCAACCCGGAATCACTGTCCGGAATGGCGCCTCCAACCGACGGAAGCGCTTGACTTTCCGCTTTCGCAAACCCTATATTCCAGCATTCCCTGAACATCAAGGCCGTTGAAACCGTTCCCACCCGGAGCAACCGTTGAGGAATCGCATCATCTCCCGTCTCATGCACCGTCTGGAATTCGGAGTTCTCATTACCATGAGCGGGGTATTGTGCATACTCCCTCCCTCCATTGTATATTTTCTCGCCCGTGGAGTGAGCCTGTTCGCTTTTCATGTGATCGGCATCAGGCGAAAAGTGACCATGGACAATCTCCGGAAAGCGCTCGGATCATCCCGGTCCACGGCGGATCTGGAACGGCTCGCCAGGGAAGTATACATAAATATCGGAATGACTTTTTTTGAAATGCTCCTCCTCCCGCGGCTCGTCGACCGTATCCCGGAAGTCGTGGAAGGTTCGGAACTGCCTGTTCTCTCGCGGGTTTGTGAGCGGGGGAAAGGCGTGATTCTCGTCTCCTGCCATTTTTCGAATTGGGAACTCACCGGAGCGTCCATCGGCGCAGCCGGCTTCCCCGTGACCGTCGTGGCCAAACGGCAGTCCAATCCGTTCGCGGACGCGTGGATTCACCGTTATCGGGAACGATCGAAGATGAAGATCATAAATCCCGGCGCTCCGATCAAACACATTCTCCTCGCCTTGCGCAGGAAAGAGCTCATCGGGCTCATTTCCGACCAGGATGCCGGATCTCGGGGTGTTTTCGTGGATTTTTTCGGACAACCGGCCTCAACTCCCCGCGGAGCGGCCGAACTGGCGCTCAAATACGGTGTTCCCGTTGTCGTGAGGATGTCAATCCGGACTGGCCCGGGAAAGTACCACGGGATAATTCGGGAGGTAGAGGTGCTCGCGGACGACACGGTGGAATCACTTACCCAGCGATACACGACAGCGATGGAAGGTATTATCCGCGAGCACCCGGAACAGTATTTCTGGATGCACCGGAGGTGGAAAACCCGACCGGCGGGATTCGTTCCGGCTCATGACAGCTTGACTGCCACAGAATTATCTGGAGACACACCATGATCCTGGGGGTGACCGGTTGTCCCGGTTCTGGAAAATCGGTGCTGGCGTCGGTTATCGCGGAGTGCGGCTGGACGCTGGTAGACGCCGACCGGCTGGGTAAAACGGTGGTCGAGGATGACCCGGATATGCTCGGAGAACTCGCCCGGATATTCGGAGAGGACATCCTCGGTCCCGACGGAAGGCTGGATCGCCGTCTCCTCTCCCGCCGCGCATTCGCCACACCGGACGCAACCCGTCAGCTGAACCGGACGGTACACCCGCACCTGATCCGCCGTCTGGTCGAAATCATCTGTTCCCACCGGGATGCCGGACGCAATGCCGTTGTGGACTGCGCGCTCATTTTCGAGTGGGACATCGGCGACCGGTTCGACCGTGTTATCTGTGTCCGGGCGGAAGAAAGGATTCGGAGGAACCGGCTTTTCCAGCGGGACCACCGTTCTCCGGAAGAGATTGATCGTTTGTTCGCCGCTCAGTTACCCGAAGCAGAAAAGGCGTTCCGATCCCAGATAACCATCACCAATAACGGAGGACGGGAAGACCTGGTCGCACTCGGCCTCCTGTTCGCAGATCTCCCGAATACCACGGAAAGGGCCAGGAAATGGATGGCGAAGCTACCGGAGAACGGAAACGGCTGAGAATTCTGGTGGTAGATGACGAGCCACGGATTCGTGAGGTGATCCAAATGACGCTGGAACGGGAAGGATATGTGGTTTCCTCCGCCGATTCCGGGGTGACCGCATTGGAGGCGATCCAGGAGTTCAGGCCGAACCTTGTTCTTCTTGATATCCGGATGCCCGACATGGATGGAATCCAATGCCTCCGAAGGATCAAAGATATCGATTCCGATATTGAAGTCATCATGATCTCCGGTTTCGCCACCCTGGAAATAGCCAGGAGATCACTGGAGCTCGGAGCTTTTGATTATATCAGCAAACCCCTGAATTTCGATCATGTCCGTGGTATCATCCGGCATATCACTGTCACCCGGTTCGTGGAGCTTTTGTGATGAGATGTTCGCGGTTCTCCGTATGGGCGATCATTGCGGCCGTCATCTGGCTGGCGGGTGCCGTCCCCGAGCCGTCTTCCGGACAGGAAACCCCGTCTGCTCCGGAACTGTCCGGCAGCGGGATGGTTTCCACGCATGTCGTCAACCCGCTGGACAAACTCCTCATCGTCGTGTACGCCGGCGAAATCCAGACCGCCGAATACCAGAAGGTGGTGCAGAGCGACGGTTCGGTGTACCTTCCCTATCTGGAGCGCGACGTTCAGTTGGGCGGGCTTCTGCTTCCCGAGGCGGAACGGCTCCTGGAAGAACTCTCGCGCGCCGTGGTCCGGGAGCCCCGGGTGGTTGTTACCGTACTCAGTTCCTTTGCCCAGAGTGTGTTTACCTACGGACGCATCGCCAACCGGGCTGTAGATCTGAACACACCCCTGCGGGTTCTCCAACTTATCGCCCAAGTCGGCGGCCCCCTGGAGGGAGCCATTCAGGATTCCATCCGGGTGATTTCCAACGATGGGTCGGTACGGCTTTTCGATTTCCGAAAAGCGAACCGTAATCCGGACAGCGAGGAGAACTTCCTTCTCAAAGCAGGGGATATCGTGTTCGTCCCCACAGCGGACGATTTTACCGTCATGGTGTTCGGCGAGGTGGGGAACGCGGGAGCGTACCGCATGCAGTACGGCGACCGTCTTCTCGATGCGCTCCTGAAAGCGGGCTCATGGACCTCCAACGCAGATGTGCGGAAGTTGCGGCTCCTCCGTCCGGGGAAATCGGGACGGGTGGAAACAGTTCAGGCGGACCTGAAACGGCTCTTTGACCGGGGAGATTACCGGATCAACCATGTTCTGCAGGATGGCGATATCCTTTACATTCCGGCCAAGGGATCCCCCATTCTGCAACCGACTTACACGTTCCTGAGCATTCTGTACATGATGATTACCGGATATGCGGTGGTCCAGTCGCTGAACGACTGACCGGCGCCCACGCCGGTTTTCTCCTGAACGGGTATACCGATGACTCAATACGATCTGGACCTGCGTGACTACTGGCGTGTGGTTAAGAAGCGACGCTCTGTTATTCTCTTCTCTATGATCACCATGCTCTTCTTCTCGTTCTTCTTTGCCCGGTACCAGAAAAGCCGGGTGGTGGATACGTTCGCCTCCTCAGCCACGGTCCGGATCGATCCCCGCATGAATTTCCGAGAATACAGCTATGTCCCATACCGGTACAACAATACCGATGAGATCGCCACGGAAGTCAAGACAATTACATCTTTCGCGGTAATGGCCGAGACAGCCCGCCGGGTTGGAGTTGTGCCCGATTCTCTTTCGGACGCCGATATCAAGAGCGACCCCGAACGAATAAGCGCGGTAAACAGTCTGGCCACCATGATACAACCCGAACGCTACGAGTACACCAACATCATAACTATCTCCGCGTTCGCCTACGACTCGGTCCGGGCGCGCGATCTGGCCCAAACCACCGCCGAAGCCTACCGTGACAATCGCCGTACCGAACTCAACCGCCAGATTGACAACAGCATCAGTTTCATCCAGAATCAGGTCGCGGATATTGAGGATTCGCTCCACATCATCCGCGACACACTCCAGTCCATCACCACCAGCAGTCGGACTCGCACGCCGTATCTGGAATCCAGCGGTATCGGAATTCAGATTGAACAGATGGCTGTCCGTCGGGGGGAGATGGATCAACGGATGAACTCCCTCCAGCTCATGATTGACATCCTTCAGAAGGAAGGGGTGATCGAGAATGCGCTTCCTCTCAGCGCTTTCGCCGACGGGGAAGGCAGTCTTTTCCGTCAGCGGTACGATGAACTCCTCACCCTGTACGGGGAGCGCACAGACCTGATGCGCTATCTCACTGAAGAGCATCCCCGTGTCAAACTGGTGAACACCAAGATCGCCTCTACAATGCACCTCCTCCAAAGCCAGCTCGACGGCAACCTCCGCATCCTGAAAACCCAGCGCGCGAACCTCGACCGCAACATCCAGGACCTTCGGGACCGGTTCGCCGAGACCGAAGAACAGCGGCAGATAATTGACCGCCTGAATACCCGGATGAACGACCTCCAGACCATCTACTCCGAATATATTCGGCAGATGCAGTCACTTCAGATCAGAAGATCCGAGAAAATCGATGAAGTTACCATCACCAAACCGGCGGTTGTCTCCCGGATCCCGGTAAACACATCCCATTCGGCTTCAGCCATGGCCCTGATCGGCGTATTCGTCGGTATGCTTATCGGGCTCATTTTTGCGTTCGTTTTCGAGGCATTCGACACTTCGATCGGCACCATCGAGGACGTGGAAAGCCATCTCGGGGTGCCTGTCATCGGACTCATCCCCCAAATCGGCATGCAGGAACTGCGTCACGACATTTCCGCTTCGCACCACGAGATTCAGGACAACCGGCACAAGCAGCTCGACGACAACGCGCGTCTGGTTATTCACTACGCTCCGAAGAGCCCTCTGGCGGAGTCCTACCGCTCCCTGCGCACCAACATCCAGTTCCTCTCCTTCGAGCGGGAAGCCACCGTGCTCCTATTCTCCTCTTCCTCGCCCAAGGAAGGCAAAACCACCACCATTGTTAATCTCGCCCTCACTATGGCCCAGAGCGGCAACCGGGTGCTCCTCGTGGACGCAGATATGCGAAAGCCAAAGGTAGACCGTATCTTCGGTCTCAACCGGGATCGCGGGCTGAGCGAGATCATTCTTGGCAACCACGACTGGCGTTCCTGTGTCAAGACGGTCACCGATATCATCACCGGAGAACTGGGTCTCACCGACATGATTCTCACACCGGGAATCGACAATCTGCACATCATCACCTGTGGATCAATCCCGCCCAATCCCTCCGAGCTCCTCAACAGCGAGAGCATGGACCAGTTCGTGCGGGAAACCCGGAAAGAGTACGACATGGTGCTCTTCGACTGCTCTCCGGTGCTCCCTGCCACCGACACCGCGGTCCTCGGACGCAAGACCGACGGCGTGGTGTTTGTCTATGCTTTCGGAAAGGTACCCCGCGGTTCGCTCAAACGAGCCAAAGCCCAGCTTGAAACAGTCAAGGTTCGGGTAATCGGCGTAGTCCTGAACGGCATCCACAACGAGGCTTCCGTCGACTTCCAGGACTACAAATACCGGAAATACTACTACTCGGTCGAGGACGAGCAACAGGACGTATCCTCCCTCGGCAGACTGAAGAAGGCCATGGGGGACCTGATCGCCCGGATCGTGTAGCATGGAAGGTGAATGAAACCGGAGAAATGACCATGTCAGGAAAGGGCATTTCCTCCCCCGGAAGGCTCCCTCCAGAGGGGGGATGACCCACCAATTGCGGAACATGGCTCCCTCAGCGGGACCTGAACCTGCGGCCTGCGGTTTAGGAAGGCGGAAAACTGCTCATCCATGACGTTTTCTCAATCCAGACAGAAGCAATGTATCCGTTGTGGCTGGCGTCGTTTTTTTGCGGTTTGCACGCAACCTCACGATTGGCACTGATTATCGCAAGTTAGCACCATACTTGGCAGGAATTGGCACGGCAGAGCCTTTGGTTTATTCGATCGCAGGCCCCCGATACCCCCTTGTTTGCCTTTTCATCCGGTCAATCTTTCACGAGAATAACCAGGAAGGGTATCTTCCAAAACTGTTCGGGATTGGTCACCGTGAGCACACAAGCCTTCTTGTCAATCGGCTCAAGGGTGAATGTGTCAGCATCCCGGACGGGCATAATCTGCACGTCTTTCGCCCGGCAATTTACCGGGAATTCGCTTTCCCTGGCGATATGGACTTTCGTGAACGCAGTTTTATCGAAATTTCCGGAAATGTTCAGCCTTCTGCGCAGGAATCCACCGGATTCCCGGAGGACTTTTTTTTCCAGGAGGTCTTTTTTCCTGCCCACCACGTAATACGCGGTATTCTTTGTCTCATCAAGCAATTCATTGGTCTGCTCCAGTTCTCCGACCACCATACGCAAGTTCTCATTGGCGAAATCGAGCGAGTCCGCTTTACTCTTGATCACCCTGTCCTTTTCCACAATTACCTGGTCCTTTACTTCGATCACCCGGTCCTTCTCCTCAATCATCTTCCGCAGCTCGGCCATGGATTTCTCATTAATTTCGATTTCCATTCTAAGGTCGGCGATCACTTCGTCCAAGAGCTTGAACCGGACACTTGATCTCTTGATTTGATCCTGGAGATCGGAAATTTCCTGCTTGTCCTGCTTGAGCTGATCCTCGATGACCGAGATATCCTGGAGCATCCGGGTCTTTTGTGCGTCGCCTTTCTCGTATTGAAAGATCATTCCGGTGATGCGGACCTGCTTGGACCGGACATCCTGCAGCTTGGATTCGACTGAATTGATGGTATCGGTGATTTCTCCAATGTGGACCTCAAGAGCCTTCTGCTTCTTTTTCGCCAAAGAATTATCCAGCAGAAGCGAGGAAATCCAGACGTCCTTTCGCATACTATTTCGATACATGAAGACAACGGTCGCCAGAAGTGCAAGAAGCATAAAAGCAACAACATACTTCGTTATGCTTCCGCTTCCGGCGTGTGCCGTTTTCCCTTTGGCCGGTTGTGGAGCGGGCGGTGTATGCTGGTTTTCAGACGGGTTCGGCTTAATTTCATCGGCTGGCCGTTGTGCCGGTCGTTGTGCTGGTCGCCGGGAATGCCTCTTTCTCATTGTGTGTTTCCCTTTTCCTATAGTAAGGGGTTTTTACCCGACCCATCCCCACATATACATCATATAGGCAGGTGTTTATATTATTATTATAAACATACAATAGGATCAAATCAATTGCTCTATCCTTTTATCATACGAACTCGACTTCAAGAAAGTAAGAAGAGATGTCCCGGTTCACGAAGGGGCGAGCTCTCGAACCGCCCCTGCCGGGAGATGACTTCTACTGTATTGACACTGAATTCGGATCATACGAAGACTCGGTACACCTCGATACACGGGATTCAATACTGCGGTCAGGGAATTTGGCTGGACGGTGAACGGAGCCAAGCTCCGATTTCACGATTTGCGGCATGTGTTCGCGACATGCTTGCGGGGTGCGGGCGTATCTTTCGATGCCATTCGCCCATTACTTGGGCACAGTCATTGGGACACCACCGACCGACATGCAACGGCGAGCATCAATTATGTTGGCAAAGTTTTTGGAGTATTTTCCGAGATGAGCTACACCCATCACAGGGCAGGCGGTGGCGTTGGAAGTGGCTTTGGATGGACACAACGGTGCACCCGTAACCGAAAGCGTAACAGCGAGTCGGAAGAGAGCGAAGTGGGACTTGGTGTAACGCATGGCGGGACTTGGTGCCCCCAGCAGGACTCGAACCTGCGGCCTGCGGTTTAGGAAACCGTCGCTCTGTCCACCTGAGCTATGGGGGCATCATCGGAAGCAGAAAGTTAAGATAACATATTCGGAGAAGGAAGTCAATCCCGGCATACAGCCGTTACACCCGTCCTTACCGGATCCAGGTGTCGATAACTTTCCACCGTATTTCTCCGGAGCCGGAAACCGTGTACTCGAACAGCCGTTGACCGAGGCGTCCTCCCATGTCCCAGGAAGCGTAGGCCCATTTCCCGTTGAGAATATAGAGCCGGACCTCCCGGTAGAAAGAGGGACGGGCCCCGAACACGCCCTCAAGGGGCATGAGATCCTCGCGGCTCCCCAAGTCGGCGATGAGATCATCCTGCGGGTTCCGGAGGCCGCTTTTCCGGAAATCCTCCCGTTCGGCGGCGCTGAGACCCGGCTTGGCGCGGATCAAATCCTCGATTCGCGCCAGGAGAAGGGTTCGTTCCTTGTGCAGCGATTCATTTTCCGAACGCAGACGAGCATTTTCCTCGCGCATGGCATCGCCGGAGCATCCGAAGCATACCAGCGCCGCAGCGAACAACATTACCCCGCAAACCCCGGCCAAACTGCGGTTGAATCCGGCCGATGAACGCATAGTTCCGCTCCTTTCCTCCACAGGTGTTCTCTCCTGCTACCCTTCGAAATGCATCCGGCTCAACTTGGCGTAGAGGCCGTCCAGCGCCATGAGTTCCGCATGAGTCCCGGTCTCACGAATTTTTCCCCGGGCGATGACATGAATGCGGTCCACCGTACGAATGGTTGAAAGCCGGTGGGCAATAACGATGGAGGTCCGGTTTTCCATGAGGACGGGCACCGCTTTCTGCAAAAGGTTCTCAGTATACGTGTCAACATTGGCGGTGGCCTCGTCCAGCACCAGAATTTCCCGGTCGGCGGCAAGCGCCCGGGCGAAGCTCACCAACTGGCGCTGCCCTTGGGAAAGTCGCGAGCCGCGCTCACGCACCACAGTTTCGAGCCCATCCTCCAGTCCCTCGAACACCCTGTCCGCGCCCATGCGGCCGAGCACGTACCAAATCCTCTCGTCAGTCACCGCGGCGTCATCGAGACGGATATTCCCGGCTACGCTGCGATTGAAAAGAAACGGGTCCTGCCCAACATGGGCAATGAGTTTTCTGACCTCATCCAGGGAGAGTTCGCGAATATCCACTCCGCCAACGAGAATGCGGCCGCGGTTTACGTCATAGTACCGGAGGAGAAGATTAATGATAGTGGACTTTCCGGAGCCGGACGGCCCGACGAATGCCACCCGTTCTCCGGGCGCCACCCGAAACGACACGTCACGAAGCACCCAGTCGTCCCCATCGTATGCAAACCAAACCCGGTCGAACACGATATCCCGTTCCCCGGGTACGGGCAGGGAGGCCGGCGACGAGACAATCCGTGATTCGGTATCGAGCAGGGTGAAAATCCGCTCGCTGGAAGCGAGAGCGGAAAGCAGCACATTAAAATTTTCCGCCAGTTCCCGGACAGGCCAGAAAAACATGTCCACCAGACGAATGAATGCAATGAGCACTCCGATCTGCACCACGCCCTCCGCAATCCGGAAGCCGCCGTTCACCAGGATGAGCGCCAGTCCCACGGTTCCAATAAACTCCATAAGCGGAAAGAAAAGACCATACCAGTAAACATTGGCGATTTTGGCATGCATAAGATCATCGGAGAGGCCGGTGAATTTCCGCATACTCCAGCGGGTGCGACGGGTCAGTTGGATGACCCGCATTCCGAGAATGCTTTCCTGGAGAAAAGCGTTCACGCGCGCGGTTCCCTTGCGGATAACACGGTAGATGGCGCGGATACGGTTCGCGAACATCGCGGCAACAAGCGCCAGGAACGGGACCACGGCCAGGGTGATGAGCGCGAGCCTCCAGTCCATGTAGAACATTATCCCGACAATTCCCGCAATGATGCTCAGGTTGCTGATCATGCTCACCGCGCCGGACGTATACAATTCATTGAGGGTGTTGACATCGTCCGTGGTTCGGGTCATGAGACGGCCGACCTGATTGTGATCGAAAAAGCGCATATCCATGGAAAGGATATGGCCGAACACCTGCATGCGAAGGTCGTGCATCACTTTCTGGCCAAGCACTCCGGTCAGGGTATTCATTATATAATCCACTACGAACCGGAGCAGATAGAACAGGACGAACAACCCCATGAGAAGGTCGAACCCCTCCATATTTCCGGTGGTGATGTGGTTATCCACGGCGAGCTTGATGAGATATGGACGCACCACAAAGAACCCCGCACTGAGCAGGCTGAGCGTGAACGCGAGCACTGCGGTTCCCAGGTACGGGCGGATGTATCCCGCGAGACGCCGTACCGCGGCCCAGGGAGTATAGACCCGGGCGATATCCTGCCGGAAGGTCTGAATGTCATGTCTTTCTTCCACTGGCAACCTTTTTCCATACCGGCGAAGATACGCCGAATTCACCCCAAATCACGGTCGATGACCAGGACTTCCCTTTCGAAAAATACCCGTAAAAAAAGGACCACATCGGTAATAACTTGATGCTTGCGCCTTTGCATGGAATCAAGCCGAAAATCCCAATCGCCCCCATCCCTCTCTCGCGAGAGAGGAAAACAGCGGCTATGGAAACACACTATTTCCTTGCCGATTTCGACGGTTTACCTGCTGTCCGGAAGTTGGCAACCCTGCCCAAATTAAGCAAGCTCGCGAGCGAATATCTGAAGAGAAAAAACCTGTTTTCAGTGAAGTCCGAAATTCTCCGATTCTCCGTTTGCGCTCTTGACGGTTTTTTTCCTGCCATATTGGCAACTGCAGTTAATCGGGCAGTTCAGTCGTTTCCGTTGAGCGCCTCGATGGTTTCCTGTTCCGTGTAGAGCGCGGCATATTCGCCGTTCAGGGCCATGAGTTCCTCATGGGTCCCCCGCTCGACAATGCAGCCGTCCCTGAGGTACAGAATCTGATCGGCGGTCCGGATTGCCCCGAGCCGCTGGGTGATGATGATCGCGGTTTTCCCGTGGACCGTCTGGCGGATGTTACGCAGAACAGTCATCTCCGTGACGGTATCCACGCTGGAGAGGCTGTCGTCAAGAAACAGAATGGGCGCATCCGAGATGAACGCCCGGGCCAGAGCTATTCTCTGCCGCTGACCTCCGGAAACCGTAATTCCCCGCTCACCGAGGATGGCGTCGTACTGTCCCGGATAGGCGGCAACTTCCTCGTCGATGGCGGCGAGCACCGCAGCGCGTCGTATGCTTTCCGGATCCGCTCCTTCCCGTCCGAACGCAATATTTTCCGCGACGGTCTCACTGAAAAGAAACGTCTCCTGCGGAACATAGGCAATGGAGGCACGCAGACGGGAAAGCGGCACGTCGTTCACGTCCACGCCATCAAAAAATACCGTTCCCCGGGGGATTTCGTAAGAACCGGTGAGTAAACCCAGCAGGGTGCTTTTCCCCGATCCGGTCCGCCCTACAACCGCGAGAGTTTCCCCCGGATTCACCGAAAAAGTGATATCCTTCAGCGCGGGAGAAATGCGGTCATACGCGAAGGTAAGGTCCCGCACATCGATTTTCCCGGATAGCAGTGGATGCTCATCTCCGGTGTCGCCGCGTTCCTCCTCCTGATCGAGCACCTCCTGGATACGCCGCGCCGAAACCATTCCCCGCTGAAAAATAGCCACAACCCACCCGAGCGAGATGGACGGCCAGGACAGCATTCCCACATAAAGGAGAAAGGCGACTATCGTGCCAAGGGAGGTTTCGCCAGCGATCACTTTCCTCGCGCCCAGCCAGAGGACGAGGATCAACCCCGCGCTGGAGAAAACGTCGAGGAGCGGCCAGAGGAATGCCTGGAGGCGAATGACACTGCTGTTGTTCTCTACATACCGGGCGCTCAGATTCCGGAGTTTGTCCAGTTCTGGCGGTTCCAGGACATACGATTTCACCACGTGAATACCGTTGAGGTTTTCCTGTACGTGGGCGGAGATATCCGAGTACGACTCCTGGACCTGTAGAAAACGGGCATGTATCCGTTTGCCAATCCGGTTGATGGCCAGCGCCAGGAAAGGGAAGGGCAGCAGCGCATACAGCGTCAGTTCAGGATCCAGTGAAACCATGAAAAACAGTGCGGCGGGAAGCAACACCGCCGCGTTCATCGAGTACATCACCGCCGGGCCAACCATCATCCGGATTGCACTGAGATCGTTGGTGAACCGTGCAATGAGATCCCCGGTACGGGAAGTGGCGTAAAAAGGCAGCGGCAGCTTCAGGAGATGATCGAACAGGCGAAGTCGGAGATCGTTCTCCACTTTCCAGGAGGCCCCGATCATGATGTATCGCATACAAAACCTGAAGACTCCCTGCAGAGCGCTGATCAGCAGGATGGCTCCGACCGTCCGGTACAGCACCCCGAAGGAAAACGGAGTTTGCAGGAGATCAATGGCTCTTCCAACATAGGAAGGGATAAGTACGGTCAGCAAATTGGTTGCCGCTACGAACACCGCTCCCAGCAGGAGTGACTTCCAGCGTTTTCCAATGAAAGAACGGAGAATGGCCGTGCTTGAATGGCGAAGTATGGGCATGCGTCTATTGTGGTATCAGGGTTGGAGACGGTTCGGAACAGAGGTATTGTTTCAATATCGCGCCGGTATTGGCCATTATCAAGCCGAAAACGCCGCTCGCTTGCGGTCTGGACGGGAACAGCGGAAAACATACACCGAGATGCGCGGGGCCGGACTACGGAGAAATTCGACACGGAATGGAGATCCGCAATAAGATGCTCCCACGGACCAGCTCAACGGATGACCGTGATTTCCACTTCCTGGATACCTTTGAGAATCATGTCGATCTCCTTGGCGGCGCCGTAGGAGAGATCGAGAATACGGCCCTCAATGAATGGCCCCCGGTCATTCACCCGTACAATAACCGTACGCCCATTGGAGAGATTCCGGACTTCGAGCCAGGTATCGAAGGGAAATTGCTGGTGAGCGGCGGTGAGACCGTACATGTCAAACACCTCTCCGCTGGCGGTCTTCTTTCCCTGGTACTGATCCGAATAGAAGGAGGCTATGCCTCTGAATTTTGTGCCGACCGGAGGTTTGCCGGAAGCCTGAACGCCCCCGGAGGGCGCCGACGGAGACACCTGCGCGCCGGAAACCGCCGCGGATCCGGGAGATTCCTGATCATCCCGGTGCACAGTGTATCGCGGAGCCGGGGAGCACCCCCAGCACAGGAGCAGAAAGCCGAACAACGCCGCGAGTTGCCTCAAAAGTCAATCCTCCGTGACACGGAGACTTCCAATGATGTCAGATACCGACCCGAACCCATGCCGGCAGAGATATTCGTCGATTCCCTCGATGACTTCAAGCGGCAGACGGGGCTTTACGAACATCCCGCACCCCACCTGGATGAGCGATGCTCCAGCGATAAGAAACTCGAGCGCGTCCCGGGCCGAGAATATCCCTCCCAATCCGATCACCGGGATGGACACCGCCCGGGCGGCCTGCCACACCATCCGTACCGCGACGGGACGCACCGCCGGTCCGGAGAGCCCGCCGGTCACGTTGGCGAGCATGGGACGTCTCCGCTCCACATCCACTACCATCCCGGTCAGCGTATTGATAAGCGAAACGCCGTCGGCGCCACTCTCTTCCACGGCGCGGGCAATCCCGGCGATATCTGAGACGTTGGGAGAAAGCTTGATCACGAGCGGTTTGGAAGTTGCCTTCCGAACCGCCGCTACCAGCGGCGCGGCAGAGGAAGAACAGGAACCGAAGGCCACACCGCCTTCTTTCACATTGGGACAGGAGATATTGATTTCAAAGGCACGAACCGGCGCATGAGCATCCAGTTCGGCACAAACCCGTACATAATCGTCCACGGTGCGTCCCGCAACATTTACCAGCGCCACGGTATCCATTCCCGCCAGCCGCGGCACAACAGTCCGAACAAAGGAGTCGAGCCCCTCATTCTGGAGCCCGATGGCGTTGAGCATTCCCGAAGGGGTTTCAATAATCCGGGGAGACGGATTGCCGGTTCTCCGTTCGGGAGTGACCGCCTTGGTCACAAATCCACCGAGACGGGAAACATCATAGAAGTCGGTGAATTCTTCACCGTTGCCGAAGGTTCCGGATGCAGCCAGCACCGGATTTCTGAATTCCAGGCCGAACAGGCGTTGTGAAAGGTCCGGCTTCACCAGGCAATCTCCTCCGCATCAAATACCGGCCCCTCCGAACAGGCCCGTACCACGCGCCCGTTGGCGAGTTTGACCGCACACCCGAGGCATGCGCCGATGCCGCAGGCCATGCGCTCCTCCAGGCTCACCTGGCAGGGTACACGGAAAGCACGTGCCATACCAGCCACCGCTTTCAGCATGGGATGAGGGCCACAGGCGTAGAGCATCCCGAACCGCCCCTCACGAAGAGAACTTTCCAGCGGAATGGTTACATAGCCGCGTTCCCCCCGGGAACCGTCCTCGGTTGCATACACAACGGACAATCCATCGAGAGCCGGGTCCTCGGCCATGGACACATGGTCAGAGCTCCGCCCGCCCATCAGGAAATGAATATCCCGGTCTCCCTTTGCCCGCAGCCGTGCGGCCAGCAAGAGCAGCGGCGCCACCCCCACCCCGCCGGCGACCAATAGACAGGCCCTGCTGTCATGTCCGGCGGCAAGATCGAACCCCCGTCCGAGCGGACCGATGCAGCTGATTGCCATTCCGGGCCGCATGCCGCAAAGCAAACGGGTACCCGGCCCGACCACGTCGACCATCAACCGGACAACTCCAGATTCCGGGTCTGCTCCGCTGATGGAAAAAGTCCGTCGGAGAAACGGATCGGTACCGTCGGAAACACGCACCTGCGTGAACTGTCCCGGGACCGCATCGTCCGCCAATCCGCGGCACTCCAGATCAATCGCGTAGGCCGAGGGACCCCGTGGTTCAATCCGTATAATACCTGCCTCGTATTCGCGCATTTCTCGCCCTGATCTTCCGAAATTCGGAATATCCGTTTTCATGGTTCACCGAAGCCGCGGTTTGCGGTGTGGGCGCATCGGTTGCCGTTAAGCCGATTTCAGATTCATAGTAGGCGATGTTCTGACGGCTTTTCTCCAAAATCTGCTTCTCGTCCAGAATGAGATTCAGTTTGGCGGTGGCGAGGCTCACATATTCCCGGTTTATATCGTTGGGACTCTCCATGGCCAGTTCGCGATACAGTTTGAACCCGGTCTCGCGGTCATGCTTTTCGTGTTCGTAACAGTAGGCCAGGACAAAACGGGCCTGATAGGCGACTCGGTTTTGGGGGAAACTATCAACGACCGCCTGATAGAGTGGCAGATAGACGTCCGGACCCTGATTACTCATCCGTGCCAGTTCCGCTTCCCGGAACAGCCGGACATCGGGAGGCACCTCGATAACTCCGAGCCGGACTTTCAGTTCCTGTGCGAACTGGCTGTCAGGATACTGATCAACCGTACGCTGCATTACCTCCCGTTCCGCCTCGTCGGTACGTTTCCCGCTTTCTTCCAGTTCCGCCAGTCCAAGAAGATAATGGCTCCGCACGGCAAACTCGGATTCGGGAGCCTCTTCCATAATCTTTGTGTACTGGAAGAGCGCTTCTTTGCGGTGGTCGAGGAACCAGGTCAGCAGCTCGGCCAGAAGGAACCGTTCATGCGCCCGTTCAGCGGGCTGATCGGCAAGTTTCTCAATCCGCTCGGTCCTGGACTTGAGGGAATCAATCTGGGTAACTTTGGCCGAGGCATCCAGAAACCATGTCTGCTCGATCTTCTTGTTTTCGGTCACCTTGACGAAAGCATCCCTGGATTCCTGTGCATTGCGGAGATCGCGGAGGGTCACAACGCCCACCCGGTACCATGCCTCTCGCGCCGCCACTGAATCCGGGTAGTCGGCCGCCATGGTCCGATAGGCCTCGAGCGCCTGCTCCGTATCGCCCTTCAGTTCAAGGATACGACCGATCTCCAGACGGATGCCCGGAGCGAACACGGCAAATTCACCGCGGTTCTGCATGCTTTCCAGAACCTGAAGCGCCGCATCAAACTTTTCCAGATTCGCCAGGGAAAGCGCGATCCGGGTATTCACACGAAACCGCTGGGCGGGTTTGAGTTTTTTATCGGCGAGTTTCTGGAGAGTGTCCACCGCCTCCTGGTACCGTTCCAGATTGAAAAGCGCTTCACCCCGATAGATGATGGCATCCTGCAACGCTGAATCGTCGGGCTGTGCCGCAACAACCCGATCCGTCGCGGTGATGAGCGCATCCCAGTCTCCGGCGCGAAAGTCGATCTCGGCCAGGGTGAGACCGGCTCGTCCGGCCAGGGAGCGGTTCCCCGACACCGCCAGTTCGTTCAGGTCAATCCGTGCCTCATCCGTCTGGTCGAGTTCCATAAGGCACCTGGCACGATAAAACCTGGCGTCACCGGCGGACTTCGCCTGGGGAAAAGCGGTGAGCAGCTCGTCGAACTTGGTGCGGGCGCGAACGAAATCCCCCATGTGGTAGTAGGACATTCCCATAATGAAAAGGCTGTCGTCCACATACCGGGACGTTTTGTAATCCTGGAGGATGAGTGCGCCGTTTTCGATAGCGGAATTATAAAATTTCTTCATCTCCAAGTCGTTCACCGAAGCGCCCCGCTTACGGAGTCGCTCGCCGTCCTTGAAATTCCGCTGGGTCAGATAGAAGGTATTGAAATACGCGCAACCTGAAGCCGACAGACCGAGCAGGAGGACAGCGAGGAGAGTCGCAACCGGCGCGATCAATATTTTCTTTGCATTTCTCATACCGTACCGCCTCACGGCATTCCGGACGAAGCAAGGAACGTCCAGTCAGCTTCAAAAAAGATTACGTGTCACCGCCTCATGCCGGATGTTGAAGAACTCCACCGCTAAACCGAACGCTCGCGCACAACAATCGAACCGCTTCTCCAGTCGTTATTATCGGCTCGCGAATGTTTCCTCACTTTTCCGTTATCATGCAATTTCCGCGGTTCCCCCGGGCAGATCAGGAATGGTACTCCTGAATGCAGCGGACCGTGAGCGGGTTCCGTTGCAGAGCCAGAATACCCTCCACTGCCGCAGTCGCCCCGGCGATGGTGGTCGTATACGGCACGTTGTGAATGATCGCGGCCCGTCGGAGTTCGTAGTCATCCCGGTGTGAGTCCCGTCCGAGCGGTGTGTTGATCATGAGTCCCACATGACCATCCGTGAGCATGTCAATAACATGCGGCCGTCCCTCATGCACCTTGTTCACCAATTCAGCCGGAATGCCGTTCTCTTCGAGATACCCTCTGGTTCCGGATGTCGCCACGATGGTGATCCCCGCCTGATGCAGCTTGGCGGCGATGGGCAGGATAGCCTCGCGGTCCAGAGGATTCACGCTGATAAATATGCGCCCCGACACGGGCAGTCCCGCATTGACAGAGAGTTGCGACTTGGCGAACGCCACACCGAAATCCCGGTCTATTCCCATGACCTCGCCGGTGGATTTCATTTCCGGCCCAAGAATGGAATCCACGCCCGGGAACTTGATGAAGGGCATCACCGCTTCCTTTACGCAGAAATAATCCGGCTTGACCTCGGCGGTGAACCCGAGTTCTTTCAGGGTGCGGCCGGTCATGACCCGTGCGGCGATTTTGGCCAGAGGAACTCCGATGGACTTGGACACGTAGGGAACAGTCCGGGATGCCCGCGGATTAACTTCGAGAACATAGATCTCGTTGTCCCTGACCGCGTACTGGATGTTCATGAGCCCTACTACGTTCAGACTGCGGGCCAGGTCGTGGGTATGCTTGCGGAGCCGGGTGATGACATCGTCGCTCAGGCTGTAGGGAGGAAGAATACAGGCCGAGTCGCCGGAGTGGATGCCGGCGTTCTCGATGTGCTGCATGATGCCGCCGATCACCACGTCCGTACCGTCGCAGATAGCGTCAACATCTATCTCGACCGCCGCTTCCAGGAACTTGTCCACGAGCACCGAACGCTCTTCGGAAGCATCAATGGCATCGCGGATGTAGGTGGAGAGCGCCTGCTCGTTATAGCAGATCATCATGGCGCGCCCGCCGAGAACGTAGGAGGGCCGGACCAGCACGGGATACCCGATACGGTTGGCGATAACCTTCGCTCCCTCCAGGTCGGTCGCCGTGCCATTGGGCGGCTGCTTGATGCCAAGCTGGTCCACGAGCGCCCCGAAACGTTTGCGGTCTTCCGCGACATCAATGGAATCGGGAGACGTGCCGATGATGGGCACGCCCGCCGCTTCGAGTCCCTTGGCCAGTTTGAGCGGAGTCTGCCCTCCGAACTGCACGATTACCCCGTCGGGCTTCTCCTTGTCGCAGATGGCCAGAACATGTTCGAGCGTAAGGGGCTCAAAATAGAGCTTGTCAGAGGTATCGTAGTCGGTGGAGACGGTCTCGGGGTTGGAATTGACCATGATGGTCTCGTACCCGTCCTCCTTCAGGGCGAAGGACGCGTGGACACAGCAGTAGTCGAACTCGATCCCCTGTCCGATCCGGTTCGGACCGCCTCCGATAATCATGATTTTCTTCCGATCGGAACGCACCACCTCGCACTCGTCCTCGAAGGTCGAGTAGTGGTACGGAGTAAACGCTTCGAATTCCGCGGCACAGGTGTCCACGGTCTTGAACACCCGCTTGATCCCGAGCGCTTTCCGTTTATCCCGGACTTCCGCTTCGGTGGTATCCCACAGATATGCAAGCTGACGGTCGGAAAAGCCCATCTTTTTGGACCGAAGAAGAACTTCGCGGATATCTTCCGTGAGGAGAGAGATATCTTCGCCCATTTCGCCGCTGATCTCGCGGAGCCGGTCCACCATCCACCGTCCGCCCTGATCATGCCATTCGCGGATCGTTTTCTCCTCCTCCACGATTTCCCGAATATTTTCGAGGAACCACCGGTCGATTTTTGTTGCCTCAAAGATTTCATCCACGGTGTGACCGGCGAGAAACGCCTTGCGGAGTGCGAAAAGACGGTCTGCGTATGGGGTCCTGATATAGGAGAGCCAGTCCACATCGTTCCACTCATCATCCTTGCCGTCCGCGCCCAATCCAGCCCGTCCAATCTCCAGACCCTGGACGCCTTTCTGCAGAGCTTCCTTGAAGGTCCGTCCGATGGCCATGACCTCTCCCACGCTCTTCATCTGGGTTCCAAGACGAGCGTCGGCGCCGGGGAACTTTTCGAAGGCCCAGCGGGGAATTTTGACCACGCAATAATCGATGGTCGGCTCGAAGCACGCCTTGGTCTTCCGGGTGATATCATTGGCAATCTCGTCGAGAGTGTACCCGACCGCGAGCTTTGCCGCGATCTTGGCGATGGGGAATCCGGTTGCCTTGGAGGCCAGGGCGGAAGAACGGGAAACCCTGGGATTCATTTCGATGATGACCATGCGGCCGTCTTTGGGGTTCTGTGCAAACTGGATATTGGAACCGCCGGTTTCCACGCCAATCTCGCGGATGACATCGATGGCCCAGTCCCGCATCTTCTGGTACTCACGATCGGTGAGCGTCTGGATGGGCGCAACGGTGATTGAATCGCCGGTATGCACTCCCATCGGATCCAGGTTCTCAATGGTGCAGATGATAACCACATTGTCGTTGAGGTCGCGCATGACCTCCAGCTCGAACTCCTTCCAGCCGATAAGGGACTCCTCGATGAGGACCTCGGTGGTCGGGCTCAGTTCGAGACCGTGCTTCACCTGGAATTCGTACTCCTGGCGATTGTAGGCGATCCCGCCGCCAGC
>JAWLHT010000012.1:0-34817 GCA_041690195.1 Candidatus Latescibacterota bacterium | reverse complement strand
ACCCTTGACCGGACTCCATTCCTGCCTCATTGGTAACATACAAGGGGATGACTCGTTATCGGCCATCTCAGTGCTTCCTATGGCTCAATTCCCCCTCTCTCTGGAGAGAGGGGGCCAGGGGGTGAGTTACCGACCAACGTCTCCATTGACTACCTTTGGTATTCATGCGTGCCTGCGGTTTTCTCTTATCTTTACGACAATAGCACCCAGTCCCCGGGCGCACTGGTTGAAAACGACCGCAACACCCGTTACGGACGCCGCACCACCCGGAACCCGAGGTAGTCCGCCTTGCCGAAGGGGATATCGATATTCCGGTCGGCGGCGCGGCAGTGATAGGTGAAGAGGTTCCAGCTCCCGCCCCGGAGAAGGCGGAAGATGCCGCTTTCGGATCCGGTCGGATCAGTCTGGGCGGCTTGGGGATAGGGGCCGTACCGGTCCAGACACCACTCCCAGACATTCCCGCTCATATCGTAGAGGCCGAACGGGTTGGGAGAATAGTTTCCGGCTTCGACCGGTGTTCCGTTGGTGCTGTTGAAGTTCGCTTTGGAGGTGCTGATCAACCCGTCATCCGTGCCGAACGGGTACTGTCTTCCTCCGCGGCACGCGTACTCCCATTCCGCCTCCGTGGGCAAATCCAGCGCATAGTAGCGGGCAAAGGCCAGTGCCCCGAACCAGGTCACATACACCACCGGCCAGCCGCCCCTTTTGGGGTCGCTTTGGAACACGCTGTCGCTGTAGGTTATCCAGCACCGGTTTCCGGGATACTGGTCCGCGATGCTGCCGTTGAGGTCGATGTATTCCAGACCCCGGTACGGCCCCTTCCGCCCTTTCACCTTCCCCTCGGCAATAGTGATATCGCCCGTTTCCAGCGCCCGGTTCAGGTATTTGACATACAGATCGTTGGTGATTTCGGTGGCCCCCATTTCGAAGCCGGAAATCCGGACCGTATGCACCGGCTTTTCATCCCCTCCGCGCGCTCCGCCCAGGTTCTCCACATCCCCCATCAGAAAACTCCCCCCGGGAATGGAAACTAACCTGATATGCGAAGCATCCTGCGGCGGCGTCGGCGGTTCATCGATATCGGCCGTGGTTTGGTCCGGAACGGGAAGATACACGACATCCCGGCTGCAGGACACACCTATCGCAATGAAAATCGAAAGCAGAAGCAGGGCGGGCTTCTCCATGAGAGCATCTCCCGTCGGGATAATACGAGCAGCGAACAAGAGGGGAAAAACGATCTTGGTGGGACGATTCGCAAACCGCTCCGTGGCCCGTTCCGGACGATTCATCCGGTTGTGCGTTCTCTGCAAACGGAAGCGGCGCCGGATATCCACGCCCGGACCATGATATATAGCACAATATAGCAATAATAAATAATTTAGTCCACGAATATCGGGTCCGGAGGGAGGCGCGGGAAGAAAACCGGGGGGTGTTTTCGATTGCCGGGGATGGAACGGGAGGGAGCACGGGGGGCGTAGGCGCAAACAGAAGGGAAAACCACTGGCACGCATGAGTACCGAAAGATAGTCAGGAGAGGTGTTGGCCGGTAACTCACCCCCTTACTCCCCCTCTCTCCCGAGAGAGGGGGAATCAAGCCACAGGGAGCGCCAAGAGAGCCGATAACGGGTCATCCCCTTCTTTCACCCATGCAAGCAAAGCTTGCACGGGGCCCTCTCTTGCGAGAGTCGGGGTGACAGAAGGGGAACGAGGGGTGAGTTAGATTTTCAAAGACATCCGTTCACCACCAACCACTTCTGTTAACAACAATGGAACCACGGGACGAGGTCCTCTTTATGGATGTCAGAGCGGCTGGCCGTGACTGATTACGGTTATCCGGGCCCGTGGCGTCAGTCCGTCCGATCCCCGGACGAAGAACCGCACATCGTTCCGTCCCGGCCCGAGAACCGGCGCCGCGCCCGTGGGAATTACCTTGCCCAGATTTTCCCCGGAGGGGCCGTACAGGGTGCAGTCTTCCGGACCATTGTACTCGATCCAGCTCCCGGAAGCCATCTCCACCGGGAAGACGATCTTTCGCCCGCCGATGGTCACTTCCGGATTGCGGAGGGTGTTGGAAACGAGGGGCAGCGCTTTCACCGGGCTGATCAGGCACTGCACCTCGGTCCCGGCGGGTATGCCGTTGAGCCGCACCCCGAATGACTCGACCTGACCGAAGTCGATGGTCTCCCGGTAAACGTTATACAGCCATTTGCCGTCATTCCAGGTGTAATCGCTCCAGCGGGAGGACTCGGTTTCCACCAGCTCGAAATACCGCCAGCCCTTGAAATCGACAGTGATATAACGGTCGCACAGTGCGCCGTAGGAGACGTGCTTCGGGCTCTCCAGCCGCAAGCCGAGGAGTTCCCCCCGCCCGTCGCCGTACACCCACACCCCGAGCGCCTGACGCGTGGAAAGGTCCATGGTCGGCGAAAAAGTCCGGTCCAGACGGGCCCAGGCGGCAGCGGCGGGCACGTTCCCGGAGTTGCGCACCGCAAGGAGGCCGCTCGCCCCGCCCGCTTTCACCCGTCCGGTCTCCGCGCGGAAATCGAAGGTAAGCCCCGGAGCGGCGAGGCGCTCCTTTCCGAACGGCCCGGAGCCGGAAAAGTCCGCCAGCACCACCGCATTGGGGGAACCATACGGCTCCACGGACATGAGCGCCTCGATGCGGAGCTTTACGGGCTGACGGCCGAAGGGGTTTTCCGCGGTCCAGGCGCTGCTCCACGGCTCGGGGCTCTCTACCCGGTGCGTATCGTGGTTGACAGGACGGAAGCGCGGATTACCGGACTGGTCCCGGAAGAGGGCGAACTCCTTCCCCGGCTCGCGGAGACGGGCTTTCACCGCTTCATCGATGCCGCCGGAACGCCGCAATTCCTCATAGGTGCGGAGCATCTCCACCGCCCGGCGGAAGAGGGGAATTTTCCGCAGGTTCTCCCGGTCCACCGCTCCGGTGAGGGAAATCCCGGCGTTCCATCCGATCATCTTGCAACCGAGATATTCGATGACATCGGGATAGGAGGGCTCCACCTGCGGCGGATTGAAGGACTGGAAATTCCACCAGCCCAGGTGCAGGGGCAGGAGCAGACCGCCGTTGATGCCCGTCAGGTGAGCGTCGATGAAGCGCTTGTGACCACGCTGGGGATAGTCCCAGGCCTGCCAGCGGGTGCGGTACTGCCAGAAATGGTGCCACATGGCGCTCATTTCCATGCCCACGGGCTGGTCCAGGTTCTTCTGTATCTCCATGACAAACTTGTCCGCCCAGTACCAGCACTCCTCCGGACCCCGCAGGATGGAAGCGCCGTCGATGGCGTCCAGATAGATGCCGTCGAAACCGCACCGGTTCACGACATCAGCGTGGTTTTTCGCGATTTCCGCGAAGAGGGGGGACTCCACATCCGGCACAAGGAGGCCGAAACACTCCTTCAGGTGGCGGGACTCCGCTCCCTTCGGATGAGCGGCGGCCCGGGTGCCGAATGCACCCCGGATCACCCCGGTGAAACGCCAGGGCGGCGACTGGGACACCCCCCGGAAGGTGACCAGTTCATCCCCGATGTGCAGGATCACGCTGTTGTGCTCGAAGAACCCGGTGACCGTGCGCATGCCTTTGGTGGGCTCGTTCACGGTGATGACCGTATCGGCCGGGCCGATCTGTGCGGCGAGGGTGAGCGTTCGGAAAGCATCCAGATATGGGCTCGGCACGGGGGTAACATATTTGGAGCGCTTGTCGATGAAGAAGGCATAGGTATGGAAGATGGAGCTGATACCTTCCGCGTGGAGACGGGCGACGATGTCCTTATAGGTATTCCAGCCGTCCGGCCATTTCTCCCGGTTCAGCTCGAAATCGCCGAACCGGAAGAACTCCCCGCCGCCGTGGTTGTCAATCTGGGTGATGCCGAGGCTCCGGGCCATTTCCATCCATTCGCCCGCCGTGTCCGTGGTGAGCGCGCCGAAATTGAAAAGGTAGGAACCGTGATTGAACGGGATATCGTCCGCCCAGGGGCCGGCCACCGGGCAGTGCGGCATTTCGTCCACCGCGGAAAGGACTTCCCGGAGCACGGGAAGGATTTCATCACGGGGAACCCCGGCCAGGGCGGCCTTCGCCCCCACGAGCCCGAACTTTTCGTGGCAGGAAGCCTGCAGACGGTCCATGAGGGCCGGGAGACGGTCCACCCGGGTCTGGAGATTGAGGGAGAGGACACAGGCGGCGAAGGGCTCGTCCGGCCGCCCCTTCAGGGTGAGTGGGATATCCATGAAGGTGAGCGATTCCACCACGCCGCGGACTTCTTTCACCTCCAGCACGAGATAGCGACCCCGGTCCCGGATCTCCAGTTCCGCTCCGGCGTCCGCTCCGGCAAACTCGAGACGGAGGCGTCCGCCCTCCCGCGATACGGAGGTTACCGGGTATTCCTTTCCCCCTTTGCTCACCCGCGCGAAGGGGGTTTCCGCCCCGTGGTCGAGATAATCCGTTCCGCTTTTCCTGTCCACGAACCCGATGGCTTTCCCGTCGGCCCCGACCACACAGCGGAACCCGGCGGTTTCCAGCGTAACCGACGCGCCCTGGGCTCCCGCCGCGCCGCACCATGCCAGGAACATTCCCAACAGGAGTATTGCCGTTCGCATTGCCGTTCCCCCCATGCGTTCCGTTATGCCGCCGTTTTATACAACCGCACCGTTTCCATATGGATACGCGCCGCAGCAACCTGAGTCAAGCGATTTCGCGGGGGAGGGCGAAACCGGGGAGTGGAGATGCCTCATACGGACCGGCCCTTCACTTCACCAGCAGCATCCGGTGCGCCGTATCCCGCTTTCCCGCCCGCAACCGGGCGAAGTAGACTCCCGAGGCGGCGGCCTTTGCCTGCCCGTCCCGCCCATCCCAGACCACGGAATGCGTCCCGGCGAAACGGTGTTCCGAGACCAGTTCCCGCACCTTTCTCCCAGTGATATCGTATATGGTCAGTTCGGTCTCTCCCGCTTCAGGGAGGGTGAAGGAGATGGTGGTGGAAGGATTGAAGGGATTGGGGCGGTTGCCATTGAGAGAGAATGCGAGAGGCGCGGCTTCCTCTACCGAAATTTCGGTGTCGTCGAGGATGCATATTCCTTCGGGAGAAAAACACCACACACGATTGCGGGAGTCCACGAACAACGAACTCGGGAAATTCGAGAGGAGGCCGTCCGCAACGGTGAAACACTTCCACTCGACGCCGTCATACCGAAGCAACCCCTGGGTCGAAACCGCCCAGAGTACACCGTCGGGGCCGGTGGCAAGCTGAAACACCATCGAAAAAAACGGATCGCCGGGGATCTCATATCGGGTCCATGTTGTCTTGTCAAACCGAAACAACACGCCACCGACAGTGATCCACATCGTACCATCAGGGGCAAGCGCCTTCCCGTGGATGATTCCTCCCGGTGAACTGCCGTTCCACGAGACGCCGTCGTACCAGGAAACTCGGGAGTCGCTGAAATACCAAAGCGTCCCATCGGGCGCGGGCAGTATACAGTTCCCGCCGTATCCTACTTGCTCATGCGTGAACAGTGTCCAGGTTGTTCCATTCCAGTTCCAGGCCTCTCCTTTCCTGGCCTGATACCATTTATCACCCGAACGACTCAAGGCGAGGAGTCCGGGAGACAATAATGTGGAAAAAGGCAGATCATCTTTGGGTATTACGGTTTTCCACGTTCCTCCCTCGTACTTGACCAGGCCGCCATCGTACTCAACCGCCCATATTCCCCCATGCGGGTCAGCCGCGATGCCGTTCAGACTGCGGGAGTAGCTATCCCCGGGAACGAAGCTTTTCCACTCCGATCCATTGTACCCGAAGAGATATATGTTTGACGCATATATATTGAACTCATCGAAGCCGAGACACCAAACGGTTCCGTCCGCGTCTTCGATAACTCTGTTTTCCCAGGGCTCTGCTTTATACGGGGTATTGGTGCGGTACATCGTGCCGGAAGCGCCGGTCACGCGCAGGATTCCGTTTCCCGTAGTCAGCCACGCTGCACCCCGGTCATCCGCATATACATCGTATACCCAGAAGTTCGTTCCCACCAAAGGCATCGGGAACACTTCCCATACTCCATTCCGCAGGACCCACCCCCCTTTCGAATTGCCATCGGGCTGGATGTGCTCGGCATTTGTCCACACCGCGCCATTGGCTACAGCGATCCGGTTTTGTAGATGCCCCAGGTAAATCTTTTGCTGGTACGGTTTCAACTTTCCCTGGCCCTCCGGCAGGGGCCAGGCGGTAAATGACGTTCCGTCGAAGCTTGTGAGCACACTGTCCGCAACACACCAGATTTTGCCGTCCGGTGCGGCTTCGACCGTCTGGACGGCATATCCCGGAATCCCATCCCGTGGAGTCCACGTACGCCACAAGGAACCATCGAACCGGGAAAGCCCCCAATCCGTGGCGAACCATACTGAACCGTGGCGGTCTTCCACCGCCTCATTGACTCCGGTGGGAGTCTGCCAGTTTCCGCTGAACATCCAGTCTTCATACCTGAAGCAGTACCGTCCCGCATCGGTATCGATGACTATGTCATCGCCTGACTCCTCGGCCCTCAAGAAGCCACCGTCCCAAATTTTCCCGTCCATTTCACGGAAATACTGCCAGTGCTCCCCGTCGAAGAGTCTCACTCCGGTGATGCCCACAACCCAAAGCCTTCCCGAGGACTCGAAAAACATGTGCAGAATGTCGGCGCTGAGCTTGGGACCATTCCCATCGCCCCAAGGGATGATCTGCCATGACGAGCCGTCAAAGAACGCGACTCCGGTTCCGAGCGCGAACCAGAGAGTCCCGTTCGGTCCGGTAATCATGGTGTTGATGTCCTTCGCGGGCGTTCCATCGGGGGTATCGACCCATTCCCAAGCGCCGTGGTCATACACTGCCAGTTTTTCGGCCTGCGAGAAGGTGCACCAGAGACGGTCCCGGGAGTCCAGAATAATCCCTGTGCTGAAGCCGCTTCCCTGAACGGGGGAAAGGTCAAGGGGAGTCATCTCCTGGCCGTTCCAACGGGCAATTCCCTCCCGGGAGCGCAGCCATACCGTTCCTTCGCTGTCTGCCGTGATGGTTTCAATGCTCCCCGAAAGGCCGTCCTCGCCGGCAAAAACGCGCCATTCGCTTCCATCGTATCTCGCCGCTTCGCCATCCAGTCCGAGCCAGACCCCTCCGGAAGAATCTACCGCCGCGGAATATACCTTGCCGCCCGGATACCCGTTTTCGACCGAGTGATGTACGAACTCTCCGTGTTCATAACTCTTTACATAGTCATCTCTCACGGTCCAGTATCCGCCGTTTCGGTCATGAAAATCACTAACGGCGTCGGCACGGGGATAATGCGTCCAGGATGCCCCGTCGAAGCGGAATATGCCGTTGCCGTTATACCACCGGTTCCCGTTACGGTCGGTAAGGAGATACCGTGATTGGGGCTCCTCGACCTGAAATGATTCATTCCAGAACCGGTCCGCTTCCGTGCGCTCGTCGTACGCAGCACATCCGGCGGAGGAATACTGGTCCGGCCGGAACTGGACATAGCTACCGTCGCGGGTGTCCCAGCGGACGAGACTGAACGGGGTGTGGCTCCAGACGTAGTCTCCCTGGAAAGATACATCCTTGACATCGTTGCCGGGAATGTGGTACTCCAATTGCACGGCTCCGGCCGGTGCGGCGAGAAACAGAATGAAAGCTGATACAAGAATTCCCCTCATGCGGCCCTCCCACAAAGATAATACGATACTTTGCATGACATGAATGCCGCAATATACTTTCTTTCTCTGTTTCTGGCAACAAAAAATCCATACGGGTAAACGCAACCTGTAACATTATTCGGATCACATGGTTGGAAGGGCTACTTCACCAGCAGCATCCGGCGCGCCGTATCCCGCTTTCCCGCCTGCAACCGGGCGAAGTAGACTCCCGAGGCGATGGTCTTACCCTGCCCGTCCCGCCCGTCCCAGACCAGGGAGTGCGTCCCGGCGGAACGGTGTTCCGACACCAGTTCGCGGACCGTTCTCCCAGTGATATCGTATATGGTCAGTTCGGTCTCTCCCGGTTCAGGGAGGGTGAACTCGATGGTTGTGGAGGGATTGAAGGGGTTGGGGTGGTTGCCGAGGAAAGTAACCGCGTCGGGCGCGGCCTCGTTTACCGGTGTCTGGATATGGTCGTCATAACTGAACACTCCGGTGCGCTCACCGGAAAACCACTTCACATTGTTCTGGTCCACCGCGACACAGCGCAAAGCTCCGGCACCAATACCGGGGTGGAACGACTCCCAGCCAGATCCATCGAACCGGCTGATCCCCCGGGAAGTCACGAACCACTTCACATTGGTGTGGTCCACGGCGACGGCCTGCACCCAGTCGTCCGCCAGGCCGTCCCGTACCGTGTAATTTTTCCAGGATGCTCCATCGTACCGGTACACGCCGTTAAAGCCGCCGAACCATTTCACGTTGTCGTGGTCCACTGCAATGGAGAAGACCCGGAGATCCGGAAGGCCCTCCTGAACGTCATACGATTGCCAGGATTCCCCATCGAAACTGCGAATATCGCCTTCACCGGAGTTTGATCCGATCCAGACCGTATTGCCGTGGTCCACGGCGAATGCTCCGGCGGCGAAACTGTAACCGGGTGCATCCGGAAACGGCCGGGTTTCCCATTGACCGCCGTCGAAACACGATATTCCGCTCGCAGTGAATACCCACGTACGGTTGTCCGGCCCCACCGCGACCCCACCCGCTTGTATCGCGCCGCCGTCCTGATACCGGTGTATTTTCCGCTCCGCCCCGTCGAAGCTCATCAATTCCTCTCCGGCCATCCAGAGGACACCGTCGTGGCTGGACGCGATTGCAGGGATGGAATACCCGGCCTCTTCCTGTGACAGCAGCACATCCCACGTGCTCCCGTCAAAAGAACAGAGTCCCTGGAAATATGTTCCGAAGTATACCCGGTTACTTGCGTCCACGCCGATTGCGGTAACTGTATTCGCCGCCGGGCCCTCGCCGACCGTAAACCGGTTCCAGCCGGTTCCGTCATAGCGGGCCGCCCCAAATTCGAAGGAGTGAGCATTGGACAGGTTGACCCACACCTGATCGTCCTCATCTACGGCAATGCGATAGTGAACGTCAAGGTGCATCGTGGCATCCGCCGAGGGGAGCCAGCGCCAGGTGGAATCACTGAAGCAGCCCACCCCTCCGCGGTAGGTCCCCACCCATTTCCCGCCACTACGGTCAATTGCCACGGACCGTATGTACTTGGCGGAATCCGATGGATGTTGCCCGAACCGGACTCCGTCAAACGAAATCAGGATGTCCCCGTACGCGAACCATTTCACTCCGAAACGGTCCACCACGATATTCGAAGTGCATCCCGGAACGCCGTCTGCTTCGCCATACCGCTTCCAGTCCGTTCCGTCGAAGCTGACGAGTTCAGCCTCTTCGGTACTGTTCAGTGCAAGGGCAAACCATTTCACATTCTCCAAATCTACTGCGGCGGCCGTGCAATAATTCCCGGGGAAATTCTCCGTTTCCTGGGTGTACGCCCGCAAGGCGTCTCCGTCCAGACGGAGCACCCCGTTTCCCGTCGTACCGGCCCACACGACTCCGTCCCGGTCCCGGACGATGCAGGATATCACGTCATGCCCCAAACCTTCACCGACTGGACGCGACGTCCAGCCGCATCCATCGAAGCAGGAAAGTCCTTCCTCTGTCGCGAACCATTTCCGGCCGGTCCGATCGATGTGCATTGCGTTGACACGATTCCCGCCTAGGCCGTCTTTCGTCGTGTACCGCACATATGAGCCGTCATGACGGTTCCGTTTCACCACTCCGCCGGCGGTCGCCAGCCAGACATACTCTCCCTCGCAGGCGATATCCAGGACCTCGTTGGCGCTGAGATAGTGATTCCAGACGCCTTCGGCATGGGCCGATAGCGGCAGGAATGCCGAATATAGTACCGCAAGAATCAGATGCACCCGAATCACCTCCGTGCTAACGTACAAGCAGCATCTTCCGGGTTGCCGTCCGCCCGTTCGCGGTCATCCGGGAGAGATACACCCCGGATGATACCGCGCGTTCCAAGCTGTCCCGCCCATCCCAGACCACGGAGTGCGTTCCGGCGGAACGGCGTTCCGAAACCAGTTCGCGGACCTTCCGGCCGGTGATGTCGTAAATGGTCAGTTCGGCTGTTCCCGGTTCGGGAAGGGTGAATGAGATGGTCGTGGACGGATTGAACGGATTGGGATGGTTGCCGAGAAGGGCGAAAGCGGCGGGAAGAGTCTCCCGCTCCCCGACCGTGCTCATGGCGTCGGGAATGAAGCGGGTGATGCTGAAGGTCGAGCTGAACCAGATGGAACGGTCCGGCCCTTCCGAGACGCCGATAACCGGGAACGGCCCCAACGGGGAATTTTCCCGGGTGAACACCGTCCAGGTTTCCCCGTCCAGGACCGCCATTTCTTTCGGGATGGGAGAGAACAGCCAGACGCGGTCGCTGGAATCCACGAACAGGGAGGCGGTGATGATGGGGAGGTCGCCGTACGTTTTCCAGCCGGACCCGTCGAAACACCCCAGCCACCGTCCGCCGGCGGTTATCCACTTCCGGTTCTCGTTATCGACCGCCATATCGTAGTAACGGTCGGCGACCGGCGGGTTTTCTTCCGGCCTGTGCTCCGACCAGCCTTTTCCGCCGTAGCTCAGGAGGCGACCGCTCCGGGTGAGCGCCCACAGTGTGTTGTCCCGGTCCACCGCGATGGCGCGGACGGGGGATTCGGACGGGGTATACGCCTTCCACCCGGCTCCGTCATAGCTGCACAGACCGGCTCCCGTTCCACCGGCGGAATCGGCCGTCGCCACCCAGAGCACACCGTCCGAATCCTCGACCAGGTCCGCGATGATGCGGCTTTGCAGGGGCGTGTTGCCGGGGTCGAACACGGTCGTTTCCGCGCCGTCGAACCGGTACAGGCAGTAATGGTCGCCGACGAACCAGATGTCCCCGTTCCGGCCGGTCAGGATGTCCCGGGTGTCACCCAGCGGATAGCCGGTCCACCGGGAGCCGTCGAAACTCGCCGCGCCATACCGGCCGACCGTCCAGAGAACGCCATTACGGTCTTCCGTGATCTTGCGGACCTGATCGGTTTCCCTGAGCCCGGTGACGACCGGCTGCCAGCGTGTTCCGTCATACCGGAGCATGCCGCCGGAATAGCCGCCCGCCCACGGGGTCCCGGTACGGTCGAAGAAAATCCCGGTGCACACGCGGGGGGAAAAGTACCGGGAATCCGGCGTCCAGTTTTTCCAGGAGGAGCCGTCGAAGGAGGAAATGACGATTCCATCTCCTGCTTCCACCGCGAAATGGACCGTATTCCCCGATGCGGCGCACGCCCGGAGGCTGTTCCCCGGCAGACCGCTGTTCTCCGCCGTATAGAACGTCAGTTCCCCTTCCGCATACCGCCAGACCCCGCCATTGACCCTGAACCATTTGATGTTGTCGTCACCAACGGCGATGGAAGTAACGAACCTGCCGAAGGAATACTCTTTCCAAGACGCGCCGTCGAATGCCACTGCGCCGATATCGGTTCCGACCCACGCCACGCCGTCACGGTCCACTGAAAGGGTGGATGCGAATGTCGCACGAACCGTGGAATCCCCGGGAGCAAAGGTTGTCCAGGTCCCGCCGTCAAAGCGGGAAATCCCCTTTGTGAAATCGGAGTACGCAACCCATACCGCGCCGTCCGGACCGGCCGAAACCCCGCCGATGCCGGTGTCCGCCAGCCCGCTGTTTTCGGGAGTGAACGTGCGCCACTGCGTCTCGTCGAAGCGTAAGAGTCCGCTACCCGACGCGCACCAGACCGCGCCGTCCGGCGATTCCGTGATATGCGAGATAAGACTCTGTTCGCGCCGGCTCACCGTCCAAACGCCGTCCTCGTACCGGCAAACCCCGAAGCCGGAGGCAAGCGGCGGGCCGATTCCCCGCCCTCCACCGTCCTCCACTCCCGCCCACAGTGCGCCGCCGCGGTCAATATGGAGCGAGGTGACTCCGTAATCGGGCAGCCCCTCCGACTTCCGGATAACGGTCCATTCCCCGCTGTCGGCGTCCAGCGTGAGAATGCCCCCGGTGGTGGCGCACCACACGGCGCTTCCCCGGACTGCCAGACCGGTGATCTCGCCGAGAGGAGTGAGGTATTCCCACGACCCTTCCAGCGCCCGGGAGCGCATGGGGTATGCCGATGCCAGGCATAAGCAGATGAATGTGATAAGGATGAGCGGTTTCAGACGGGGCATGGTTTTCTCCTGAAATAGCAGACTATTGGCATCAGGGAGAATACATTGTTCGTTCCGCGACAAGAGAAAAAAGCTATTTCATCAGAAGCATTTTTTCGCTGTGCATCCTGCCGCCTGATTTCAGACGGGCGAGGTACACTCCCGAGGCGGCGGGGTTCCCCCGTTCGTCCCGGCCATCCCAGACCACCGAATGCACTCCGGCGGAAAGCCGTTCCGACACCAGTTCCCGCACCTTTCTCCCGGTGATATCGTAAATGGTTAACTCCGCCTTTCCCGGCTCGGGGAGAGTGAAGGAGATGGTGGTGGAAGGGTTGAACGGATTGGGGTGATTGCCGAGGAGGGCAAAGGTTCGGGGGGCGGCTTCGGGCGTGGCCGACGGGGCATCCTGATCGAGAACGCAGTACCCGTCGCTGGTGGCGAACCACACGCGGTTGCGGGAATCCACCGTCACCGAATACACCCGGCCGGGGAGACGACCGCTTTCGACTGTAACCAGGCTCCATTCGTGCCCGTCGAAGCGGAGGGCTGAGTCCAATCCGGCTCCGGCCCAGAGCACATTATTCCGGTCCACTGCGATGCAATGAATTCCCGGACGGAACAGGCCCGCCGGTTCCGGAATTTCGGTCCACGTTTCTCCATCGTACCGCTGAAAGCCGAGCGCTGTGCCGATCCAGACCGTCCCGTCCGGTCCAAAGGAGATGCATTTAACGATATCATACTGCGAGGAAAAGGAATGCTCCAGCCAAGTGATGCCATCAAACCACATGACCCCTGTTGGACTGGAAAACCAGACCGTGCCGTCCGGGGAGACCGCATGGCAATAAACAGTACTCGGGGGTGGAGCGTCTATTTTGAACGCGTATTCTATCCAGGTCCCGTCCTTCCAGCGGCAAACACCGTTGTCAAAGGTCCCGAACCAGAGCGATCCGTCATTCCCCGGCACAAATCCATAATACAACCCCCGTTCGATGATTTCATTCGGGGGAACCGTCCAACGCAGGCTGTCCCCGTCGAGATACCGGGCCCGCTCGAACCATACCCGGCCGTCAGTATCAACTTTTATATCAAATGAGCCGATTTCCGGAACGGTTTCGGGGGTGTAACTCTTCCATCGGGCGTCATCATACTTTGCAACCCAGGATAGGGCGGCAACCCACCTGCTGGAAACCCAGACCGCGCCATTCTCCTCCACAACCATGGTTTTGGCGGCGGGATGGTTTGGCGCATTCACCGTATATTCCCGGAGGGTGATTCCGTCCCAGGATTTCAGCGTGGAGATGGTGCTGAACCAGAGCACCCCGTGATCGTCAGCGCGCAGGGTAATCACATATTTGTTTCCCTCCTCCATGGAGAAAAGGGGAAAATATTCCCATTCGCCGTCCCGGAGCCGCCAGACCCCGCCGTACCAGTATTGTGAGAAGGACTGGACCGCCGATCCCGCGCAGGCCCAGACCACGCCGTCCCGGTCCACCGCAAGTGGACCGACTGTCCGGGGCGGGTCTCCCGGCGCGGCTCCCGGCGGCCCCGGAAAAGTGGTGATCGTTTCCCCCTCCACCTTCGTGAGTATCCCTCCCGCCGAACACCACACCGAGCCGTCCGGCGCGGCGGCTACATACGGAACAACGTTCCCCGGAAGCCCGTCCTCCGTGGTCAGGGTACGCCAGGAAATGCCGTCGAAACGGGTGAGCCCCCAGCCGGTGGCGAACCACACCGAGCCGTCCGTGGCTTCGGCGATTCCGTGAACCGTGGCACTAATCTCGGGCCGTGAATCCGGCAAACGCTCCCAGGATGAGCCGTCGAACCGCAAGACTCCCCGGTCGGAGCAGACATATACGAGTCCGTCCTTCGCCGGACAGACCGCTAACGCCATGGCATGCAGCGCCCCATCCTGAAGGTCATTTCCGTAATCCGTGATTGTTGCGCCCTGATAGCGGCGAATAAATCCATTTTCCCCGACCAGCCATATCCCGCCGTCACCGTCAGCCGTGATCTGGAGTATCACTATCGGAATTTCATCATTACCGGTGTGTGTGGTCCAGGTTATACCATCGAAGGAAACCAGGGTGGAACTCCCGGCAAACCACAATACCCCGGCGCTGTCACAGGCGGCGAGCGACAGGTTGTCCGCGCCCGGGTTCCAGCGCTCCCACCGGACGCCGTCGAAGGAGGTCAGTTCCTGCCCCCCATGGCAGAACCACACGCGGCCGCTCCGATCCGCGGTGATATCAGTAATCCGGCCATAGGGAAGTTCAGGCCCACCGGGGAAAAACGGCTCCGTTCCCGTGCCGTTCCAACGGGCCGCCTTGCCGCTCTCCATGCCGAACCATACTGCACCCGAAGAATCCGCGACCATCGAGAGCACCCGGAAATCCGGGATCGCCCGGAAGAAAGAAAAAGGCCGGGGGGAAGCGCCGGTGTACCGGACCGCACCTTCCACTGTCCCGAACCAGAGTCCGCCGTTGCCATCCATCATCGCACTGGTAACCTGTTCGCTGGGAAGCCCGTCCGCCGTCGTATAATTCCTCCACGACACGCCATCCCAGCTCCAAATCCCATTCTCCGCCGCAAACCAGAGAACACCGGAGGCATCTTCGACCGCATCGGCCACTTTCCGGGGATACTCGTTCGGATCGAACCGCGTCCACGTCTCCCCGTCATATCGGGTAAGTCCATTGACCTCGGATCCGAACCATACCCGTCCCGCCCGATCAGCCAGGATGTCAACCACCCCTTTGCCGCAGGAATCGCAGGGCGCCCACACCGCGCCGTCGAACCGGCTCACCTCTCCATTACTGAGTCCGGCCATCCAGACCGTTCCGCGGGCATCCGTCTCGATGACTCCGGGGAAATCCCAACCGTCATAATGGCGTCGACCGTACTGGATGTATGTTCCGTCGCGACGGTCCCACCGCACTACGCTGTGCCGCGAGGCGCACCAGACGTATTCATCCCGGAAGGCGATATCCTGTGCCTCGTTGCCGGGAATGAAATACTCCCACCGCTCGGCCCCGACGGACGCGGCGAGGAGCGGCAGGAAGAACAGGAGAGGTAATATTCGATATACCATGATATATCTCCAGAGCATAGGGTTTGGATATACAAAGGGCAAATTCCGTGCCCGTCGCATCCGTGTATTGCGGCACAATCAGATAGCCCGTTTCACCCGAAATCTACCACCGGGAGGATGTCCGTATACGGACAGGCACTGTCCGGTATCGGACAGCACACGGGTTTTCCTTTCTATGGTGCCCCCCGTCCGCCTCATGAACGCCATCCGCTCCGACGCCACACGACTCCCGGACCGCAGGAGGGGAGATACACCCCGAAGATGCGGGACGTCCGGAGTTGTCCCGTCCGTCCCAAACCACACGTGGTCCGGCGCGGCGAAGAGCAGCAGACGCGGAAACAGAAGCCGGATCGTGATCGACGGATGCATGTCCGCCTTCCGGGAATGCTGGAGAGAACCGTCTACAGGATAATATATTCTCTTTTGTGTGTCCCGCAACCGTTTTTTCGCGAGGCCGTCTGCCGTTTCGTGTAAGAAACGATAAAGGGAGGGCGGAATGAGCGGCCCCGGAGGGAGTTTACCGCTGGCGGCGGATGGAACGAAACCATGTGCGACGGCAAAAAAAAAGCGCCCCCCGGAACCGTATTCCGGTGTCAAGCGTCTGTTTTCGCGCCGTTTGGAATGTGATTTTCGCGGGGGGTTATCCACCGGCTTCCACGGGGAAATTCCCTTGGAGAACAGGGGAATCTCCCCTATATTAATCCGAAAGAATGGCGCTTTCCCTTCCTCTTTTTCAGGTTTTTTTACGGCTATGTTGAAGCTCACCCAGGAAATGAAGCTGACCCAGAAACTGGACTTCCGGATGATCCAGTCTCTGAAGCTGCTTCCCCTCAATATCATGCAGATCGAGCAGCGCATCGCGGAGGAACTCGAGATAAACCCCATGCTCCAGGCGGACGAGTCCTTGGAGCAGGAGCGGGAGGATTCCGCTTCCCCGGGGAACGACCTCGACCGGCGCAAGGATTCGAGCGGGGAAGACGAGGGGCACAACGGGGACTTCACCGAGGCCGAGTGGCTGACCTACATGGAAGACGGGTTCGAGAGCGACTACCGGGGCTATGAGGAAGCGGACTACAGTGTCGAAGAACGAGAGCCGGTTCACACCTACACCCGCACCCTGGCCGAACACCTCACCGAGCAACTCGGGATGGTTGTGCAGACCGAGCGGGAGCGGGAGATCGGCGAATTCGTCATCGGCTGCATCAACGATGACGGGTTCCTGGAGCTTTCGGATGAGGAAATCGCGGCGGAAACAGGCGCAACGGCGGAGGAAGTGAGCCGCATGGTGGAGGCAGTCCGGACCTTCGACCCGCCCGGAGTCGGCGCGAGGAGCCTCCAGGAGACGCTTCTCATCCAGCTCCGCGAGCGGGGAGCGGAGGAAAGCCTCGCCTGGGAGGTGGTGGACCGTTTCTTCGGCGAGCTGACAAACCGGAAACTGAAAGAGATCATGCAGGCGCTCCACATTTCCGAATCCGAGCTGCGGGAAACGCTGGAAACCATCGGGATGCTCTCCCCGCGGCCGGGCGCGGCTTTCAATTCCGGCGCCAACACCGCGGTCATTCCGGACATCATGGTAGATAAGATTGACGGCGAATACGTGGTCATGCTCATGGACCGTCACATCCCCCACCTGACCATCAACGCCGAATACCGCAAGCTCCTGGATCGCAACGCCGGAACCAAGGCCGAGACCAGGAAATATCTCGTGGACAAGCTCAACGGCGCCCGGTGGTTCATCAATTCCATCGAGCAGCGGCGCGCCACCATCCTCAAAGTCGCCCGCGCCATCGTGGAACGCCAAACCGATTTTCTCGATCATGGCGTCAGCCACCTCCGGCCCATGACACTGCAGGATATCGCCGAGACGGTCGGAGTTGCGGTTTCCACCGTCCAGCGGGTCACCACCGGGAAGTATATCCAGACCCCCCAGGGTGTGCTGGAGATGAAGCAATTCTTTACTCAGCGCATATCGTCCAATGACGGCTCCGAGGATTTCTCCGCCAAGACGGTGAAGGAGAATCTGAAGGAACTCATCGGGGCTGAAAACCCAAAACAGCCTCTTTCCGACCAAAAACTCACCGATCTCCTCAACGAGAGCGGTATCGCCATCTCCCGGCGCGCTGTCGCCAAGTACCGGGACGACCTTCAGATTCCCCCGGCGCGGCTGCGGAAGCAGTTGTAGGACGGTTGGCTCGGCCCCCGGAAAGAGTACCTCTCCCCATCCCACTACCCTCAAAAAAAACGCTCCCCTGTTCGGGAGCGTTTTTCGTTGCCCGCGGTGCGTGCGTTCGTTACGCGACCAGGCAGACGCTGGCGAGGTAGTTGACCGCGAGCATGGCGTAGGCGGAGATGAGGACGAGGGTGACAGCGAGGGCTTTCATGGCGGACCTCCCGAGTATGGTTGATTTCTCTTTCTCTCTGTTATTCTGTTCATTTCCTCTTTCTGGTAGATATGACGCAACCGCCGTCCGCCGTGAAATTTCACCCGGACAAAAAAATTCCGGGGACAGTCGAAAGACTGTCCCCGGATATGCACAACCGTAAGTGGATAGCGGGCCGGATTACATGGTGAATATCTGGCTCCGGTGGTCCACGATTTTCGCCTGCTCCCGGAGATTTTCCAGGAACCGGCTGATAAGCTCGTTCTGGAGTTCGGCTTCCAACCGCTGACGGAGCTGGTCGCGGTCGGCCTGATACCTGGCCTCGTCCACCGTAAGCTTCTCCTGGAGAACCGCGATTCCGGCGCCGGTCTCGGTGGTCACGACACCGGTGTTCCCACCGATCGTGTCAATGGTGAACACTTTGCCGACCAGCGGATTGCTGACACCGAGCCCGGGAACGTTGCCGGCCTTGGTGACGAGTTCGGACCGGACGCCGCCGGTGACGCTGGAATCGGCGGCAGCCGCCTGGGCCAGCGGAGTGCCGGACTGGAGCGCCTGGAGCAGATTTCCGGCGCGCTCGGCGGCAAGTTTGGCCCCGGCTTCCATGCGAACCCTGTTCTCAACCTGTCCCCGGACGTCTTCCAGGGAACGAATGCCGGCGGGTTTGATTTCGGCGACCTTGAGCGCATAGAACCCGCTGTCAACCTGGTACTGCGGAAGGACTTCGCCCTTTTTGGCGTTGAACGCCCGGCTGGCCAGCATGGAGACGCTTCCGCCCAGATAGGGGATAAAGGCGTCATCCTTCTTGAAAAGCGGCGTGGTGATGACATCCAGATTCTGGGCCTTGGCGAGGGCGTTGAAATCAGCGCCTTTCTTGCTCGCCGCCTCGATGAACTGGCGAACCGAAGTCTCGACCTGCTCACGGGTCTTGACGGTGGGTTCGATCTTGAGAAGGATGTGACGGGCCTTGACCTCGGTCACTTCCTGTGCGCCTCTTTTTCCCTCGACCGGTCCGGTTTTCACCGAATCGACCTTCACGATGTGATACCCGAAGCGGGTCATGAAGGGATCGGACACCTGGCCCGGACTCAGGCTGAACGCCACATCCTCGAATTCCTTGACCATCATACCCCGGCGGACGAAGCCAAGATCACCCCCGTTGGCCTTGCCCTGGGGGTCCACATTCCCGGGATCCTCAGAATAGGCGTTGGCCAGTTCGGCGAAATCCTCGCCCGTCTTGGCGCGATCGGCGACAGTCCGGACCTTGTCAAGCACGGCGGCGCTGTCCTGCGCGGTGGGCGCGAGCCGGAAGAACACGAAATTCAGCGATCTCTGCTCATCTTCCTTGAACTCGTTCTTGTGGGCGTTATAGTACGCTTCCACATCCTTCGGGTCAACCGGGTTTTCGGCCGGGAAAAGACGGGCGGCCGGGTAATACACGAACTCGACCCGGCGCTGTTCGTTTTCCGCAAGCCACCGCTCGCGAACCTGCGGCTCGGTGATCACCACATTTCCCGCGACCTGCTGCTGCAGTTTCATGACCGGGAGGGTACCCTTCGCCTGCTCCTCGACATACCGGATGAGTTCGGAGGTCTGCGGGTTATTCAGGTTTTCACGGTTCAGAATAAAATCGCGGTACTTCTGGGGGCTGAACGAGCCGTTCTCATCCTGGAAAATCGGAGCCTGGGCCGCACCCTGCACCGGGTTGGACACCATGAAGCTGACCAGTTCGTTGTCAGTGAAGCTGATCTTGCGCTTTTCGATCTCCTGCTGGACCAGAACCTGCATCACGATTTCATTCCAGACTTCTTCGTGCAGACGGCGTTCCATGTCGAAAGTCATGGGCTGATTATCGCCCATGGCGCTCCGCCGCTGCTGAACCAGACTGTTATAGTATTCATAGGAAATATCCCGGCCGTTGATCTTGCCGACCATTCCGGCTTTTCCACCGCTTCTCCCGGCCAGGTCCATTCCCCAGGCGAAAACCATCATTCCCACGAAACACACAGCTACGGTGATCATAACCCACTTGGTGTTCGTCCTGAGAGTCTTTAACATGCATCGCTCCTCTATCTGCCTTGGCATCAATTGTTTACGGGGGACATTTACCGTGAAAGGCTAATTTACTGCATTGAGATGGTGAAATCAACCGGAAAATGATATCAACTGCCGGGAAAACGCTTGCCCCCCGCCGGAGGGGATGTTATCATTTTTTTACCCCGGAACCGTTCCGGGCCATGATGGACATTCTGATCCCCCCGGTCTCGCAACTATGATGCCTAACTATCATTTCGGTTCCGTTTTTTTTGGAATATCCGCTGTGACAGACAGACAAAAGGACATTCAGACCCGGACAGGGAATACGGCGCCGCTCCGGAGTTTCCGCGGCCTTATCGTGGGGACATTCCTCTGCTTGGCCGCTGTCTGCTCCCTCCGGGCGGAGAAACTCCCCTGGCCCATCACGGCGGAAAACCGCTTCATCACGTCCTCTTTCGGAGAACCGCGTCCCGGAAGGTTTCACCTCGGGGTGGATTTCTCCTCGGACGGCGTTATCGGGAAGCCGGTTCTTGCCCTGGGGGACGGCTGGATATCCCGGGTGTCCACCTCGGCTTACGGGTATGGCAAGATGCTGGAGTATACCCTCGATGACGGCCGGATCGTGGTCTACGGCCACCTTTCCGGCTTTCCTTCCGCCGTGGAGGATTCGCTTGAGGCGCACCGGGCCGTCCGTCACACCTACGACGTTGAAATCGCGTTCCGCCCGGGAGAATTTCGTTTCTCCGCGGGAGAGGAAATCTGCCGTTCGGGTGATTCCGGTTCCGGTCCGCCCCACCTGCATATCGAACTCCGCGATTCCGGGAGGAACCCGCTCGATCTCCTCGCGTACGGTCTCACTGTGCCGGATGCCGTGCCGCCCCATATCGGGGACGTGGTGTTCATTCCCCTGGACTGCAATGCCCTGGTTGACGGTGCCCCGGTGCCCCGGTGTTTCCGGGGTTCGCCGGACGAACCGGTGCATATCACCGGCCGGGTGGGCGTGGCGGCCGAATTGGTGGACCGGGTAGTCCCCTCCGGGTACCGGATGGGGGTTCAGCGTGTTGAACTCGCCCTCGACACCCTGGTGGTGTTCTCCAAGCAATATGATCGTATCGCCCTGTCCGAAAGCCGGTTTGGCGGCATGGACTACATCTCCGGCTGGCGGTGCGGCGCGGGCGGCACACTCTCCGCCCTGTTCCGGAGAGAGGGAAACGCCATCGGCTTCTACCGTGGCGAGGGGCTTCCGACGGTTCCCCCCGATGCGCCCGCAACGGTCCATTCCCTCCGCATCCGCGCCTGGGACCGGGCCGGATACATGGTGGAAAAGGAAATTCCCGTCGTGTTCGGCGCCCGCCCGGCAATCACGGTCTGCCGCATTGATTCCGCCGGAACTATCCGTCTGGAGGGAACCGCCCCTCCCTGCGGTCTGGCCCGGGCGGAATTCCGCGTGGACGCCGGAAACGGCCGCCCCCGTATCCTGTCCATCCCCGCATCCGGGAAGGTCTGCCGGCTGGAGACGCCGCTGGGGACGACCCCGGCAACCGTCACCGCGACTTTGGTGGCGGCCGACTCTTCCCGTTCGCTCCCGGTCAGGCTCCGCCACGAGCCGGCAGTCCGCGCCGGAAACGGGGATAGTCTGTCCCTTTCCACGGAACTGCTCCACGACTGCCTGATCGTGACCGTCGCCCTCCCATCGCCTCCCGCATCACTTCCGGCCCTCAGATTTCGGGTGAATGACGGCGCCCGGCAACAGGCCGCGCTGACGTCCGCCGGCGCCAACACCTGGGTTGCCCGCATTCCGCTGACCGCGACCGGTTCGTGCCGGGTACAGATGGAAGCCTCGGCTCTCGATCCGACATTCCGCGAAATGACCGCAACCCTGGAGCGCTCCCTGTTCCGGCTCGATCCTTCCTCGACGGCTGTCGTTTCCGCTCCCGGAGGCCGATTCACACTCCGGGGCGAGTCCGGGGCGCTCTACCGTCCCGCGCCGGTAACGGTGGACACGGCAGGGGTGTTCTTCCCGGAAAGGCTGCGTCCGGTCTCCCCGGCCTACCGCGTGGAATGGGGCGATGATCCGGTTAAGGGTCCCTTCCGGGCCGTTTTCACTCTCGACCGGGAAGCCCCGGTCCGGGCGCACGTCTATGTTTCGGGGAACGGTTCGCGCTGGCGTTGCATCGGAGGACGGCGCGATGGACGTGAGTTCTCGGCGGGATTCGCCGGAGAAGGGTACATCGGGGTGTTTGTGGACGAAACCGACCCGGAAGTGGAGATTCTCGCGCCCCGTCCCGGCGGAGTGACCGGTTCGCGGCCCACCATACGGGCCAGGATACTGGATCGGGAATCGGGCATAGTCAACTCCGGCTCCATCCATCTTATCGTGGACGGGGTTCCCGTCTACGGCGAGTATGACCCGGAGGCCGACGAGGTGCGCTATACCTTCCGCCGTCCACTCCCCCCCGGGGAACACAAACTTGCCGTGGGCGCGGCCGACCGGGCATGGAATCATACGGTACGGCAGCTGACATTCACCGTCAAGTGAACCGGGTCGAACTGCCAGTCTGAATGGGGATGCGCGTGAACACCCCAGTTGAATCGTGCCGATTCAACTGGGGACCCTATCATGCATGGGATAAAAGATGAAAGACAAAACCGGCGGGGATGCGCTTCTATCGGTTCTTGCTGTGTTCTGTGGGTAAACGATGGTGAACGGTGCAAAGCAGGGTCGAGGCATGTCTCGACCCTGCGGCTCAGGCTTTTTTCCTTCTCCTGACTACCGGCTCCTGCTTCAACCATTCCGCGGAGCACCTTTTAATCAGTGCTTCATGACCCTTTATCATGCGCATCATACTTCAGCAGAAGCATACCCCACTACTCCTCCCCGGTCACTTTCCCCCGGGCTCGCTTGACTTCGCTCCGCTTCTTCTTTTTCTCCAGACGCTCCCGGTGAGCCGAAAACGGGGTCCGGGTCTTCTTCCGGGCCCGCTTAATCTCCAGAGCGCCCCGTAGCAGCTCCGCGAACCGCCGCACCGTTTCCTCCCGGTTCTCCCCCTGGGTGCGGTACCGCTGGGAAACCACCCGCAGTACTCCTTCCTTGTCGATTCTTCCGGCCAGCCGTTCCATGATGAGCGTCTTCCGTTCTTCGCTGAGGCTCGGGCTGTTCCGGACGTCGAAGTAGAGGGTCGCCCGGGTGCTGACCTTGTTCACGTTCTGCCCGCCGGGGCCGCCGCTCCGGGAGAAGGCGAAAGTGACTTCGTCTTCGGGAATGGAAAGGTCTTCCTGTATTTCGATCATGCCATTTTTCCTGTGATATTCATGAGCGGCTCGGATGCCGCGTCCCGGCCGGGAGTTGCCGACACCCTGCCCGTGCGGTGTGAACGCACCGCTCACTTGTCTTCTTGACACGAGAGAGTCGCCGCATGCGGCAGAGGGGTCAACGGCATCGGGAAAGCGAGGGAGCGTCAGCGAATGCCCCCGGGGTGCATCTTTTCTCCGGTGTTGCGCAGATTTGTCATCAGCCCCGCCTTTCCCCTCCAATGCTCTCCCGCACCGCCCGAATAACCGTTTCCGCCTCGTCCTCGCCGAGCGCGGGATAGAGCGGAATGGAAAGGGCGCGGCTCCAGGCCCGTTCCGCGGCGGGGCAGGATCGAGTCATCCCCGGGTAGCGGGAAAGGGGCGCGTGCACCGGCCGTTCGGCGCATACCCCCCGTGCATGGAGCAGTTCCCGCAACGGCTCGACCCGGTCCGTCCCAACCACGTATCTGTAGAAAATATGGCGACTCCCGGTCCGTTCCTCCGGAAGCTCCGGCCCCAGGCCGCCGAACGCCGCTGTATACCGCGCCGCCAGTTCCCGCCGCCGGGCGATCATGGACTCCAGCCGTCCGAGCTGAGAGAGCCCCACCGCGGCAGCCAGGTCGTTGAGTTTGAGGTTGAAGCGGAGGGTGTCATCGATTTTGTCGGCGTATTCGGCCAGGTCCCGCGCCCGCGCGGCCACAGCGGCATCGTCGGAAAGAACCATGCCCCCCTCGCCGCAGGCGAGTACCTTGGTGGCATAGAAAGAGAATACCGCGGCGGCGGAACCCGGGCCGCCCGCTTTCCGTCCGCCGGTTTCCGAGCCGACCGCCATGGCGCAGTCCTCGATAACCGGGACGCCAAGCGCGACAATATCCCGGATGTCCCGCGCCTCCCCGAAAAGGTGGGCGAAAATCACCGCTCCGGTGCGCGGGGAGAGCGCGCGCCGCACGGTATCGGCGTCGGGATGGAATCCGTCTTCGCCCGCATCGGCAAGCACGGGCTGCGCCCCGGTCATCCGCACGGCATGCAGGAGCGCGGAACAGGCGTAGGCGGGGATCACCGTCTCACGTCCCGGCCCGATTCCGAGCGCCCGGAGCGCCAGGTAGAGCGCGGCGGTCCCGCTGGACGCCGAGGCGGCATGAGCGCGCCCAATGTATCCGGCGAGCGCCCGTTCGAACGCGGCGGTCTTTGCGCCTCCGGCAAGCATGCCGCTTTCCAGAACTTCCGCGGCCGCCCGCAGGTCGTCCGGGTGCATCAGGGGCCTGGAATGGGGAATCATGGGGTACTCCGGGGTGAACGGTTCCAACGGCCGGAATGCCAAAAACGCTACCGGGTCAGTAAAACGACGGAAAAGGATGCGTTACACCAAAGTCTCACGGAATGCAGAAAACCACTCCGCATAATGCAACTAATCTACGCTTTGCCGCTTCCCGCGCAAAACCCTTTTTCCGCCGCTCTTTTTTTCTTACTATACCGCAATACCGCCGTTCCAATCTCAACCCGGAGCTTTTCATGATTCCGTGCGTTCGTTTCTCCGCCGTTCTCTGGCTTATTTCGCTGTTCTTTCTCGTCCCGGATGACGCGACGGGCGGGGGAGTGCCCATCCGTCCCGGTGTTCCGGTGACCGTCACCAAAGTGCCCGCCGCCGACTGCCGGGTAGTGCGCGGTTTCTACGGCGTTCCCGTGGACGGGTCGGTGCGGAGCCGGGACTACCGGGGCGAGGTCGCCGAACACCCGGACAAGGCCAGCGACGGCGTCCACTACAGCTTCAACGGCAATGACGGCGTCCATATCACCCTGCGGGACGGAGGCGGGTTCGACACCGTGGTCCTCCGGGGCGGGGCGAGCCCCCGGATGTATGTCGGGGAGGCCTCGCTCACTGAGCCGAAGGCCAAGCCCGCCGCCACATTCCGGGGAATCGGGGAGACGGAAACCGTGCGTTTCGCCCGTCCGGTGAAAAATGCAAAAGCGAGCTTCTTCGGACTGGAGCGTGGACGGATCGCCGAGGTGAGCTTTTACCGCACCGGGACGGGCGCGGAGAGCGGCGGGGGTGCCGAAACCTGGACTCCGGGGAGCGGTACGATCCGTCTCCCGGAGCCGGAATCGAAGTATGCTCCGGAGAATGTGGCCCTCGCTCTGCGGGAGCGATACCCCGAAGACGCCGGAATTCCGCTTCCACTCGCGCCGGGTGTCGGGAACGGCGGAGACGTGCGGGTCGAAGCGGGCCGTCCCGTCCACTTCATCACCGAACCGTTCACGGCGCGGCGCGGGCTTTCCTCGGTGAGCTTAGATTTCACCGTGCGGGGATCCTCCGGATCGCTACCCTTCGTCGCGGCGGTGCAGGACCCGCTGGACCCCCGGCTCGACCTGGCCTGGGTTGAATTCGAGGGGAGCGGGGCGGGACGCTTCCGGTTCACCCTCGATATCCCGGACCAGGTGTTTCTGCCCGGAACGCGGCTGTGGCTCACCCTGCGGTTCGGGACGGCGGCGGTGCTCTCCGGACCGGAGGGCGGCGCGCCCCGGGTGGGCCTGCGCTTCGTCTCCCCGGAGGATGCGCTCTCCGAAGCGGTGGAGCGCCGGAAATTCCTCCTCAAGACATTCTTCTCCCTCATGTCCGAACCGCGCCCCTGGACCTACTACCGGCTGAACCAGCCCCGGGATGAGTTCTACGCCACGAACCGGTACTCCGCCCAGTGCCCGGAGTTGTTCATGACCATCGACCAGTGCCATGCACTCGCCCCCGGGGATGACATGATCCGCCAGTACCGGGAGTGGGTCTTCGGCCGCAATCTCCCGGATATGCCCGCGGTCGCCGCTCCCCCTGCGCCGCCCGCCGGAGTACCCGCCTGGGCATGGTATCCCCGTCAGGCCTGGCTGGAAATCCGCCGCATCGCGGAATGGTGGCTGGAGGAACGACTGGTCCCCACCGGCGAGTTCGGCGGGCGGGTCGGCGACGACACCGATCTCTACCAGCAATTCGCCGATCTTCCCTTGCTGGAGGACGGCGGAGTCGGGGCGCGGATACGGGAGAACGGCGCGCGTCTGGCGGAACTGGCCGACAGTGTGCACCTCCGCGGGGGCATCAACCTTCACGCCACCGACGCGCTCCACGCCTACGAGGAAGGCATCAACCACATTGCGCTCATGGCGCGGTGGAACTACGGCGACCCGGTCTATCTGGAACGCTGCATGGATTCCGCCCGCAACATGGAGAAGCTCACCGTGGTCACTCCCGACGGCCGCCGTCATTTCCGCGACTATCTCAGCATGGGCTGGCGGGACGTGGAGACTCCCCGCAAGCCCGCGCTCGACGGCGACGCTGCTCCACTCATGTGGCATACCGCGCTCCAGGTAGCCGATTACAACCGTAACCCGCTGGCCCTCAAACTGGTCGGGGAATGGGCCGATTCCTGGCTCCGTTTCCAGAAGCCCGGCCAGTGGGCCACCATGGTGGAAACGGAAAGCGGAACGGTGACCGCTTCCGACCCGGACCGCCCCCTGACCGGGAGTTGGGGAATTCAGGCGGTCCCGTTCGTCTGGCTCACCGCGCTCTCCGGAAAGGCGGAATATCTCGATCCCTTCTTCCGGTTCTATCGCGAAGGAGAAGCCCCCTATCCCTCGAACGGCTACCTCGGGGACCTCTGGAACCGGAGAATGCTGGACAGCCTGGATGAGAAAACACTGGACGCACTCGCGGAGCACTCCCCGGTTCTGCACCTCTACCGAACCGGAGACCCGGAGCCGTTCCTTCGGACGGTCATCGGAAATCCCCGGGACCGTGACGCGGAAATCTCGTCCCTTTCCAGCGCGCTCCGCTGGCCGGACATGTACACGGTGACCCACCAGTTCACCGACCGGGTGTTCCCGAGCCTCCTGCGTCATGCCTCCACGGCGTACCTGGGGGGATACTGCCTCCGCAACCGGTTCAATGTCACCCAGGCCGCGAGCTGGGAAGGGTTCGGCACGGACTATGCCGCCCTGGTTACTGTCAACCGTCCCGACCGTTGTATCGCGCTGGTGTACAACCATGCGTCCCGGCCCCTGCGGGGGACCATGCGGCTCTGGGCGCTGGAGCACGGGAAATACCGCATTACGGCCGGCCCCGACGGGGACGGCGACGGGCGCATGGACCGGGCGGAACGCACCGCAGATCGGGAAATAGCCCGGGCCGACGCCGTTGCCCTGGAACTGCCGCCCCGGGCGGTCACCGTGGTTGAGATCGTGCAGATGTCGCGGCTCGACCCGCTGTCCGGCCGGGCCGACCTGGCGCTTTCACCCCGGGAAATCAGGACCGAAGGACGCCGGGTGTACGGTGTCGCGCACAACATCGGGAGTGCGGAGGCGAAGGAGGTCGTGGTCGCGGCAGTCGATTCCCGGGGACGGGAGGTCGCGCGGCGCTCTCTGGGGACGCTGGCCGCCCCGCTGGACCTCGTGCCGAAGCGGGTTCCCTTCACCCTCGAACTCCCCCGCGCGGCTGGCAACGACTGGCAGGTTGTGCTTGACCCGGACGGAGCGCTTCCCGAAATTTATGAGGGAAACAACGTGGCGGCGCTGAAGAGTATGCCGGAAAAGGGGCGGTAACGCTGCGGAACGCTTCCCGGCGGCCGGACCTGCCGCAGCCGTGATTGCTGAAAAAGGGATAGGGGAGAAAATCCGGTGTTCCGGCATCCGGACTGGTTGCCGTATCCGGTCCGGATGATTTACATCATGAGGTCCAGTTCGATTCCGGGGATTATGGCGGTATCCAGTGCCATGGGGGTGATGCGCTGCGCGGTGCGGTCCTGGATGAGGATGATGAGCGGCTTGTCCAGGGTATTCTCATTCACCTTCGCCACGACACCGCGGAAACCGGTCAGCGACCGGTCCGGCATGCTCTTGATGCGGACGTACGCCCCTACCGGGAAGTGGGGAACGATGCCGTGGACGGCGGCGACAATCTCTTTGTTGTACAGGACTCCGGCACCGATAATGAGTTCTTTCAGGGCATCGGAGGGGCTCCGCTTCATTTCCGCGCCCGGATTCATCACCATGCGGTCAAATGCGTTGGCCACACAGCAGACTTCCGCCATCCGGAAGATCATGCCCTTCGTTTCCCGGGCGATGTTTTTGAGCGGAGGGAGATTCTGCCCCCGCAGGCCGATGGGGTATCCGGAGCCATCCTGGTGTTCGTGGTGCTGATTGACGATCTGGCAGACCACGGGGGAAGCGTCCCGGTTGTTCTTGAGCAGCAGGTATCCGAAGGTGGGGTGCTCCGCCAGCAGCTCGTCGGCCAGATTGCTGTTGGATGCGGTCCGGATTTTTTCGACGATGATTTTGCCGAAATCATGCAGATAGGAGCCGAGCGCGAGTTCCATCAGTTCCGGCGGGCTGAACCGGAATTTTCGGCCGATGAGAATGGCCAGGATCGCGGTGTTTACCGCGTGGTCCAGCAGATAGGTGTCCTTTGCCTTGAACGACAGGGAACTCATGAACTTCACCCCAGCGGATGAGATGTCCTTGAGTATCTCTTCCACGGTGGACCGCACGTCGCGGGTGATGTTCACATCCCGCAGGAACCCGTTCTTGATGATGTCGTAAAGCCGCTCCCGGGTAACGTTCTGGAACTGAAGCTGCTTCTGGATGCGGGTGGACTGCTCGTTCAGCACCGCGGCGGACTGGAGGCGGACCTCATCCGAGATCACGTCCTCCGGCACCACGTCCTCAGTGCCCTCTTCCATGATGTAAACGTACGGAATGCTGCGGTCGGCAAGCTTGCTCCGAACATCGTAGCTGAGACGAAAGCCGGCTCCGAGGAGCAGTTTGCCGTTGGGCTGGTAAATGGATTTCCCCAGTACCATTCCCTCGGCCAGATCCCGGGTGGGGCACATGCGCATGGTCTATTCCGAAGATGAAAAAATCCCATATCGAATAAGTCCCAATTTAGCAAACCTTGTGCCAGAATACACAAGCGCCCATCCCCCAGTCCATTGAACTCACCGGAGAATCGCCCGGTACGGCAACGGGGGACTTTTTTCCCGTCATTTGGTCCGCTCCGGCGTTTTGTCACTGTTTTTCGCCGTGACGACGGCCCATTCCGGTTTTCTCTCCCCGGCATACTCTGAGGCGGTGACACGGGGGATTCCCGCAAGACACTCGATCACTGTTAACCACTTCTGTTGACGACTATGCCCCGGCACCCGTATTGCACTCTTACCACACCTGGGAAACAGGGATAGGCCGTGTCTGACAACCGGCAGGATGAATTGTGGGCGTGACAGGCGACACCCTCACCGGAAAGCTACAGCACCACCCGGGCCAGCAGCAGAAGAAGCTGAGGCTGATGAACAACCGCCGCGCGCAGAACCCGGAGCGGACTGCGCTTTTCCATGGGTACGCCGAGGATTTCCCGGGCGATTTCGTTCAGGCGGTCGTCAGGGATGTTGAAAATGCCTTCCTTGATCTTGTAGAATCTGCGGTTCATGGCCCCGAACCGGTCATCGCACCGTTTGGCGTACCCCGCAAGAGCCCGTTCTTCCGCCGCACCCTTCGCCAGGGCTTCCGCGGCGGTTTCTCCGGCGAAGCGCCCCGCCAGCATAGCGTTGATGATACCTCCGCCCGTGACCGGGTTTGCCATATGGGCGGCATCGCCGCACACAAGAAGACCATCGGCGGTCAGCTTGCGTATACCGCCGGTGCAGGGCACCCCCCCCACCAGGCTGGAAACTACGGAAGCGCCGGGAAAGTGTTCGTTGAGAAAGTCGTCCAGGTATTCCGCGGGGCGTCTGCGCGCCGCGTAGTCTCCGGAAATACCCAGACCCACATTGGCGGTTTTCCCTCCTTTGGGGAAAAGCCACGCATACCCGCCCGGAGCGAACCGGTTGGTGAAATACATGCTGAACGTTTCCGGTTCGCAGTCAATCCCGGCCAGGGTAACCTGGGCGCAGGTTTCCATGTCATGGACACTTGAATGGGTGAAAAGACCGGCCCACCGGGCTACCCTGGACTCGACGCCATCAGCGGCGACAACCACACGGGCCCGCACTTCACAACGTTCTCCGTTGCGCCGCAGACTCACCCGGCGGTACCCCTCCTCGAATGGAGAAAGGCCAGTCGCCTCGACTCCGGTCTGAACCAGCGCCCCCGCTTCGGCGGCTTTCTCCGCGATCATCCGGTCGAAAATCAGCCGTTCCAGGATGAATCCCCGGTTGCCCTGGGTATCCATCACCACCCGAGAGCCGTCCGGCGCCACCAGGCAGTACGCGGTGATTGTCGCGGCTATCCATTCCGGACGCGGGGTAAAGAATTCGGAAAGGCCCTTCTCATCAACCCCTTCGGCGCACCGCACCGGACTGCCGATTACCCAATCCCGCTCAACGAGCAGGACCGAGAGTCCCCGTTCCGCGGCGGTGAGAGCGGTCATGGAGCCGGCCGGACCGCCGCCGATGACCGCGAGGTCGTATGTGTCACGCATGGATAATCCTCCGATGGTATGCACGAAGCGGGAAGAGCGTACTCCGCCCGGGCCCGCCGGCAAGGGAATTCTTCCGACTTTTCATAACGCTGGGCCAATATACACAGTGGGAGGGGAGGGTACAAGCGGGGAGTGATTTCGGGCGGAATTCCGGTGGTCCCGCCGTGGTTCAGTTCTCCGGGACGCGGCGTACAGAGCGGTAGGCTGCCCGGGTCATTCCACCCATGCATCTGATGGCGCGGGAGGGGGGATCAAGAGACCTGCTGCTCTTTCCGGAAAGGGACCCGGCGCACCTATTCGCTTGCCTGAACCCGGGGCACGTTCGTATTATTGATATATGCATCTTCGCATTCCCGCAAGGGAGTCCTGTCCCTGCTTTCGAAAGGAGCCGTCCCCATGCCAGCCGTTTCCGACATTCTCACGGTAAAAAAGCATGACAAGGGTGGATACAGCATCTGTATCGATTCCGCCGAAACCTGGATTGTGGCGGTCAACAATGCCGGTCCGGCTTCGGACCCGGACGAAGTCACGTTTCTCGGCAGTCATCCAAACACCGATGAAACATTTGTTCTGGTCAAAGGCAAAGCCTGTATAGCGGTGGCGCCCTACGACACCCCCGAGGAATTCTCCATCCAGGCCATGGAGCAGGGCGTCTGCTACAACGTCCATCGCAAGACCTGGCACACCGTTCTCATGGCACCGGGATCGTCCGTGGTCATTTGCGAAAACCGCAACCCCGCCAGCGAACGGCATCAGCTCAGCGCGGGCGGTTTCCAGAGGCTTTCCTCTCAGGCCAAATCCCTGCTGGCGGGAGGCTGACCGGAGAACAGCGTACCTTCCGGCGGAACTCTGCCGAACCATGCAATCCAAAAAACTTCTTTTCGCTGTTTTATGGGGATATGAGGGTGGACGGTACAACAGGGGCAAAAGCACAGCGGTACAACGGGAAGACCGTAGGGGCGAGGCATGCCTCGCCCACCCTGAGCCGTACACTCCGGCATGGGCGTCCGGGTTCCTTCTCATGGCTCCTGACGCTACCTGACTTGAGGGGAATCAGAGTCTGCGGGCGAGCACGATGGTTTTACGGATGGTGAGGGCTTCTCCGGTGTTCTTGTTCAGCACCTCGAAAAAGAGAAGGTAGGGACCTGCGGGCAGTTCCGTTCCCCCCTTGCGGCCATCCCATTCTCCGGACCATGACGACCCGCTTTCGGCGGTATCGCGCAGGGAGACGATGAAACGTCCCCGCCGGTCGTACACGCTCATGCGAACCCGTGACAGCGGAAACGGAAGATCGTAGGATATGGTGGTTCGATCGGAGAAAGGGTTGGGGGAAACGGTAAGGACCGGCCCGCCGGAGGGGGCATCGTCCTCGACCCGGCTGAAATAGATGCTGTTTCGACGGCCCGGCGTGCTTCCCGAAGAGTCGGTGCAGAGATCCCAGGCTGTCGCGCTCCCCCGGAGCCTGGGCGAAATGAGTTCCCGGCTGACCCCGGATGGTGTCGCGGTATAGCTGACGCTGTCCATTGGGATATTCGCGGCGTCGAACAACCACACCGTGTCCCCGTCATTGTTCAGAGAAGGGAAACCGTTCAGTACAACCTGCATCAGCCCGCCCGCTCCCGGGACTTCCAACGGCCCGGCGGCAAGCACCGCCATGCCGCCGCCCGGAACCAACCGTGGATCCTCCGAGGGGCTGGACGGTTTTCCCCGCAAATCGGCAAGGCTCCATCCCCGGAGGGAAACGGGATATCCCGCCGTGTTGAGCAGTTCCACCCACTCGGGACCTTCGCGGGGGGCGGCCATGATCTCGTTCAACACCATGGTTCCCGCCGGAACGGGAACATCCAGGTCAAGGATCAGGGTGTCGTCCCGGGCTCCAGCGGCTTCCCCCTCGATTACCGCGGCAAAGGTCAGTCTGCCGCCCGGAAGCGCCGGAGTTTCCAGACGGACGGAGGGCGCATCCTCTCCGGGGAGAACCGTATCCGGAAACACCGCCGTCCCCACGGTGACGTCCGGAAGCATCCGCACACTCACCCGCACATCGGACACCGGGGAAAGCCCGTCGTTCCGGTAGGACAGGAGGAGCCCAAACGGCTCTCCCGGAAGGGGCGAAGAAGATGCGAACCGCAGGGAGGCAGCGGTCAGTGCGGGATTGCGGGAAGGCGGTGTAACCGAGTTAGCTCCGCCGGGTGTGCCGTCCTTTTCCAGCGAGGGAAGGAAGTTCCCCTCGTCATCGCCGTCGTAAGGCCGGACCCGTTCCCATGAATGTCCCGGCGGGCAGGCAATGGAATACAGCACCCGGGAAAGCGTGTCACCGGCGGCGGAAATGAGATAGACCGGCTCGGCCACGGAATTGGAAAGCCCCCGGGAGCCGAGGGCCTGATCCGGTACGGTGAAAAGGGGCGTGTCCGCAGTGATCGGGTCATAGGGCTCGCCGGCGGTGAGGTAATCGGGATCCACCACCACGGCGAATCCACCCGGAGCAATGATCCAACCGCCCTCCCCGGCGGGAACAAGAGGGTCGAAGCCCTCCCCGTCCCCGATAATCCACCCTTCCAGCGAAAGGGGCGCTCCGGAGCGGTTGAATATCTCGATGAACTCGCGGGCGTTCTCATTGCCGTCCGGATTGAACATGATCTCGCTGATCACCGCCGGAGCGGACCCGGATTCCGCGCGGACCCCGACGGCGGCAAGCAGGAGCAGCGCTGTCATTATGCAACACGGGACAACCGGAACTCGACCGGGCATGTCACTCCCCGCGCAGGATGGTGGCGGATGTCGGCGCTCCCTGGACCGGAAAATTTTCCAGAAACTCGATGTAATCTTCCGGAAATTCCCGCGCCTTGGCAATCGCGGTCAGCCGGTCGAGGTAGTCCCGACGGGCCATGTCTTCATACAGTTCCGCTTCCGGGTCTGCCTCAAAGGTCACCGCGAACACGATCCGGTGGTGCGGAAGGGTGCGAACCCGGGTGATCCGGCGGGGAAGCGGGTACCGGAACCGTTTGAGCGCGCCGATCTCATCCGGATTGCTCACGAAATAGAGCACACCGTACACCCGGTCCCCGTAACTGGGAACCGCAACCGGATTGGTTCCGCTTTCACCCGCGAACACCAGTCGCCGGTTGAGGAGATAGCCATTCCCCGCCAGCACGGCGCCGGGAGCAATGTCCTCCTTGTGAATCTCCTCTTCGTCCATGGTTATGTCATATGCGAAGTAGATCATGAGGTTTGTCCTCGCGTCCCACGGGATGCGACTCCCCGGGAAAAAAACCGGCCCGGCCGCGACAGCCGGAGGGAACCGGCGGGGTTGGAGCCGGAAAAAACACCGCATTTCGGGGAAGTTTGTTATATATACATATTAAGGGCTTTTACGACGATGCGCAAGAAAGAAAGAAACCTGAAACGCTTCCGGTGGAGAGGCGTTCAATTGTCATGATATACCCATAGCAATATCGTTACTGTTGTCACATAAACCCAATTCCCGGGAGGCAGGTATGGCGAATATTCCGGAAGTGACAGATCAGACGTTCAAGGACAGGGTAATAAACTCGGAAACTCCGGTTGTCGTGGATTTCTGGGCCCCCTGGTGCATGCCCTGCCGCATGCTCACCCCCATTCTGGAGCGGGTTGCTGAAAAAAACAGCGGCAAGGTGATTTTTTACAAGCTCAACACGGACGAAAATCCGGTGACCTCCTCACAGTACCGTATCATGAGCATTCCCTCCGTGGTTTTCTTCAAAAACGGCCAAGAGGTGCGCAGGGTGATCGGGGTGCAGCAGGAAGACGCCATGCAGCGCGAAATCGACAAACTGTAACCCGCACGGTGGTGTACGGCGGCGCGGGTGCGCCGAAGCGGCATCGAGTGCTCACATACGGGACTGCCCGTCCCATTGCCAGAGAGGTATCATGACCTTTTCGCCCACTTTGCTGAGGACCGTCCTGGGAGTAGCTCTGGGAGCGATCCTCGGGCTCGCATGGTACAAATTCGTCGGGTGCCGGACCGGGAGCTGTCCCATCACCGCCAACCCGTACCTGTCCATGCTCTATGGCGCCCTGATGGGCCTTATCCTGACCTGGAGGTGAACACCGGGACGTTGTCCCGGGAATTACAGCGAACCTTCAGCCCGTCATGGTTCGGGGGCGGGAAGCCGGAGAACAGGACGGGGAATCGTGTGAAAACAGGGCGCGGAATTTTTTCCGCGCCCTGTTTTCATTGGTGGGGGGAAAACAATCTTCCTCTATCGAAAGCATCATCCCGTAACAACTTACGGGGCTTGTGGTTACGGACGGAAAGAGTAACTCACCCCGCGGTCCCCGCTCTTG
>JAWLHT010000011.1:0-34941 GCA_041690195.1 Candidatus Latescibacterota bacterium | reverse complement strand
GGCTATCTCAGTGCTTCCTGTGGCTCAATTCCCCCTCTCTCTGGAGAGAGGGGGCCAGGGGGTGAGTTACCGACCAACGTCTCCATTGACTACCTTTGGTACTCATGCGTGCCTGCGGTTTTCTCTTATCTTTACGACAATGCCCTTGCAGCCCCGGTTGAATCTGAACACCAATTTCTGTCATACGGAACGGTTTTCTATTGCTTTCATCGTGGGGAGTATTCATAATTAGAATCATTTTGCGTACCTGTTTTATAGATCGCTCCATGACTTCAGATAACTGTCAGGTACTTTATTTACGGCTTACGCCAGCCGTTTCACATGGGGAGAAGGGATCATGAAGAGTCTTGGGAATTCGAGCCTCGGTTCGAAGCTCAGCCTGTACATCATGGGCAGTCTCGCGGCCGTATTCCTCGTCATTTCGCTGGTGGTCGGGATCACGACATCGAGAAACAGCCAGCAGGACGCGCTCCGGTACGCCTCGGAAGTCACCCGGTCCATCGCGCTCGATCTGGACAAGACCATCTCCGAGCATAACCAGATGGCCATCACCCTGGCCAGCATTCTCTCCAGCGATCCCACAAAAAACCGGGCCAACATCACCCAACTCCTGATCGACCTTTCGGCGAAAAGCCCCTGGCTTACCGCCACCTACGCCGGGTACGAGCCGAACGCCTTCGACGGCAACGACGCTCCGTGGAAGGGAAAGCCGAACCACGGCGCAAACGGCCAGTTTCTCCCGTTCATTACCATCAACACGGACAGCACCGGCAAGAAAACGCTCAACAGCGGATACCTGCAGAATATCGACATTTACGACTTCTATCAGGGGCCCAAACGAACCAACGCTCCCTTCATCACACCCCCCTGGACTTATCAGGATGCCAAGTTCGTGTCCCTGACCGCGCCGATCCAGTGGCCGGATGGGTCCTTCCGGGGCATGGCCGGCGTCAACATCGACACTTCCGCGCTCCTGGACCAGTATAATTCCCTCACCCCATTCGAGCACGGGATGGTGCTCATCGTGTACAATGACGGCATGCTGGTCACCTTCCCCGAGCCGGAACTCGCCTTCGTCAGCAAGATTACCGATCCGGAAGTGGCGGAGCGGTTCGGGAAGGTAAACATGGAGCGTCTGGTCAGGGACATCGCCGCGAACCGCACGGGTTCGGTCATTGGCAAAAACCCCATCACCGGCGACAAGTCCTGGCTGGTCTACGCTCCGGTGCCCACCTCCCAGTGGGGCGTGGTGGTGGTCGCTCCCGAGCGGGACGTGTTCGCCGCCAAAAACCGGCTCCTGACCACCATCATTGTCGTCATGCTCCTCTCCGGTCTCGGCATCTTCGCCCTCATCTTCATCTTCACCTCCCGCATCGTCCGCCCGGTCAACCGCGTCATCCGGGGCGTAGCGGACATCTCCGATTCCGTGGATTCCGAGTCCCGCCTGATCATGGAAAAGAGCGGAATCCTCTCCGAAGGCACCGCCACCTCGGCCTCCTCCATCGAGGAGGTCTCCGCTTCCATCACCGAGATGGCCTCCCAGTCCAGGAACAGTTCCCAGAACGCCCGGGAGTGCAACGGCATGATGAAGGAGGTGACCCGCAACATCTCCTCCATCCAGGAGAAGCTGGACTCGGTCACCCGGTCGGTTGCCGATATCCAGTCCAGCGCCGAGGAAACCAAAAAAATCGTCAAGACCACCGACGAGATCGCCTTCCAGACCAACCTCCTGGCCCTGAACGCCGCGGTGGAGGCGGCCCGGGCCGGGGAGAGCGGAGCGGGGTTCGCGGTGGTGGCCGACGAGGTCCGGAATCTGGCCCAGCGGGCGGCCAACGCCTCCAAGAACGCGGCGGACCTGGTGGACCGGATCGTCACCAGCATCAAGGTGAACGCCGCCCACACCATGGAAACCCGGGAGCAAATTCTGCATAACAACGAACTGGCCCTGAAGGTGGCGGCGCTTTTGGACGAGATCGCGGTGGCTTCCGACGAGCACCAGGCGGGCATCAGCCAGGTGGAGAGCGCGGTAAACCAGATCAGCAAGATCACCCAGGACACCTCGGCCAAATCCGCCGAGATCACCGCATCCTCCACCCGCCTCACCGCCCAGGCCGAGAACCTCAACCTCTACATGGGCGATCTCCAGACCCTGGTGCTGGGCGAACACCGGGAGGCTTCGAACGCCGGATCGCTCCCGGCAGGTCCGGACGAACGCTTCCACGAGCCGCCCCGCCGGGGCGAGACCATCGCCGAGGAAACACTCCGACTCCGCGGCAAACCGTCCAAACCCATTTCCGGCCGCGGCGCGAAAAGCCTCCCGCCTCGTCACAAACCCCGCGGCTGGTAAGCACACCCTGCAGAAACAAACGGGGCCTCCTCTCTCCTGAAAGGGGGCCCCGTTTTGCGACTCTCGGATTGAGCAGGAGTGACCGGATGTCGGGGGAAACGGCACGGGTTGTTCCGGCCCCTCCGGGGGAGGTGGCCCGACAGGGCCGGAAGGGGGCTTCCTTCCCGGCGTACCACCCGGAAGTACGCAACACCCGTTCACTGCTGTGGGCGTATGTCTACAACTATGGGATCAAGGGGGTGAGAACCGGCCCAGAGCGGACGAACCCCTTTCTTCCCATGGAGAAACGAACGCAGAAGCGAAATACCCATAATCCGCAAACACCCGCCATTCCATGATAAAGCCTCAACAACGCACATCCATCATGAGGGAATCTCGTGAGAATTCTGTTGCTTTTTAGGGATCATTCTCCGTATTTACGGTACTGATACGGCGGTGAGTGGCACGGAGTGCGTGATCACGGGAACAGAGTGACTATACAACATTGTTTCATCCGCTTCAGGGGGAGATCATGAAGAGCCTCAGGAACTCGAGCCTCGGTTCGAAGCTCAGCCTGTACATCATGGGCAGTCTCGCGGCCGTATTCCTCGTCATCTCGCTGGTGGTCGGGATCACGACATCGAGAAACAGCCAGCAGGACGCGCTCCGGTACGCCTCGGAAGTTACCCGGTCCATCGCGCTCGATCTGGACAAGACCATCTCCGAGCACAACCACATGGCCATCACCCTGGCCAGCATTCTCTCCAGCGATCCCACGAAAAACCGGGAAAACGTCAAGAAGCTCCTGTTCGACCTGTTCGCAAAAAGTCCGTGGATCACCGCCACCTACGCCGGATACGAGCCGAACGCCTTCGACGGCAACGACGCTCCGTGGCGGGGAAAACCGACCCACACCCCCGCCGGTCAGTTCGTTCCCTTCGTTCATACCCCGAATTCAGTGGGAATGCTCCACGATCCCGCGCTGGCCATCTGCGATTCCATGCAGAACATCGACACGTTTGACTTTTACCAAAGCCCGAAGCGTCTCAACGCCCCCTATATCACACCACCCTGGACCTATCAAAGCCCGGGATCGGATGCACTTCAGAAACTGGTGTGCCTGACCGCGCCGATCCAGTGGCCGGATGGTTCCTTCCGGGGCATGGCCGGCGTCAATGTCGATACCGGCGCCATCCTTGACACGTTCAATTCCCTGAAGCCTTTCGAGCACGGGATGGTATTCATCATCTACAATGACGGGCTACTGCTGACCTTCCCCGAGCAGGAGCTAACCTTTTCCAGCAAGATTACCGATCCGGAAGTGGCGGAGCGGTTCGGGAAGGTAAACATGGAGCGTCTGGTCAGGGACATCGCCGCGAACCGCACGGGTTCGGTCATTGGCAAAAACCCCATCACCGGCGACAAGTCCTGGCTGGTCTACGCTCCGGTGCCCACCTCCCAGTGGGGCGTGGTGGTGGTCGCTCCCGAGCGGGACGTGTTCGCCGCCAAAAACCGGCTCCTGACCACCATCATTGTCGTCATGCTCCTCTCCGGTCTCGGCATCTTCGCCCTCATCTTCATCTTCACCTCCCGCATCGTCCGCCCGGTCAACCGCGTCATCCGGGGCGTAGCGGACATCTCCGATTCCGTGGATTCCGAGTCCCGCCTGATCATGGAAAAGAGCGGAATCCTCTCCGAAGGCACCGCCACCTCGGCCTCCTCCATCGAGGAGGTCTCCGCTTCCATCACCGAGATGGCCTCCCAGTCCAGGAACAGTTCCCAGAACGCCCGGGAGTGCAACGGCATGATGAAGGAGGTGACCCGCAACATCTCCTCCATCCAGGAGAAGCTGGACTCGGTCACCCGGTCGGTTGCCGATATCCAGTCCAGCGCCGAGGAAACCAAAAAAATCGTCAAGACCACCGACGAGATCGCCTTCCAGACCAACCTCCTGGCCCTGAACGCCGCGGTGGAGGCGGCCCGGGCCGGGGAGAGCGGAGCGGGGTTCGCGGTGGTGGCCGACGAGGTCCGGAATCTGGCCCAGCGGGCGGCCAACGCCTCCAAGAACGCGGCGGACCTGGTGGACCGGATCGTCACCAGCATCAAGGTGAACGCCGCCCACACCATGGAAACCCGGGAGCAAATTCTGCATAACAACGAACTGGCCCTGAAGGTGGCGGCGCTTTTGGACGAGATCGCGGTGGCTTCCGACGAGCACCAGGCGGGCATCAGCCAGGTGGAGAGCGCGGTAAACCAGATCAGCAAGATCACCCAGGACACCTCGGCCAAATCCGCCGAGATCACCGCATCCTCCACCCGCCTCACCGCCCAGGCCGAGAACCTCAACCTCTACATGGGCGATCTCCAGACCCTGGTGCTGGGCGAACACCGGGAGGCTGCGAACGCCGCGCTCCCGGCAGGTCCGGACGAACGCTTCCACGAGCCGCCCCGCCGGGGCGAGACCATCGCCGAGGAAACACTCCGGCTCCGCGGCAAACCGTCCAAACCCATTTCCGGCCGCGGCGCGAAAAGCCTCCCGCCGCGTCACAAACCCCGCGGCTGGTAAGCACACCCCGCAGAAACAAACGGGGCCCCCTCTCTCCTGAAAGGGGGCCCCGTTTCCATTCCGGGACAAATCATTTTCTGGAAAAAATATCACACAAAGCCGTCGGGATACTATCGAGGCTCAGCACACGGTCCACAGCTCCTGCGCGTATCGCCTCTCGGGGCATCCCGAACACCACGCACGAGGCTTCATCCTGCGCGATGGTGCGGGCGCCCGCCTTTTTCATCTCGAGCAGCCCCTCGGCGCCGTCTTTTCCCATTCCGGTCAGGATGACACCGGCAGCATTCTCTCCCGCATGCCGGGCAACCGACCGGAAGAGAACATCCACCGCGGGCCGTTGCTGATGCACCAGGGGCCCCCCCCGGACCCGGACGCGATACTCCGCCCCGCTGCGAAAGAGAATGGTGTGAAAATTTCCCGGCGCGATGAGCGCCAGATCCGGATGCACCACATCGCCGTCCCTGGCCTCCCGCACCTCGAACTCGCAAAGTTCATTCAGGCGTTCCGCGAAAGCGGTGGTAAAGTAAGGAGGCATATGCTGCACGATTACCGTTCCGGGGATGCGGGCCGGAAGCTTGGTCAGGATAAACTTAATCGCCTCGGTCCCTCCCGTGGAGGCTCCTATGGCCAGTACCTTGTTCGTTGTTTCGGCGAGCGCGGTGGAGACACGGGGAATAACCGGACTTGCCGATACCGATGCCGCAGCCGGGGTGCGGAATCGTGACATGTCAACTCTCGCGGCGGCCCGAATTTTTTCCACGAGCTGCAGGCTCATGTCGCCCACCGAGTAGGCCTCGCCCGGCTTGGCCAGCACCTCGACCGCGCCCCGCTCCACAGCCTCAAGGGCCAGCCGGCTGCCGTTCCGGGTCAGCGAACTCACGATGATGACCGGCTTGGGATAATACCGCATCAGTTTTCCCAAAAATGTCAGACCGTCCATCCGGGGCATTTCTATGTCCAGGGTAATGACGTCCGGGTCGAGGCGAACGATCTTGTCCCGGGCGACATATGGATCGGGAGCGGTTCCCACGACCTCAATATCGGGCTCTTTGGACAGTTCGGCGGTGAATACCTTCCGCACGATAGCGGAATCATCCACGATCAGCACCCTTATCATATCTCTCCCTCGGCCGGATACCAATCGTTCGCCCGGATACGATCCACCTTGATCACCGCCACATGGTTGGTTTCCGAGTTGTAGATCAGCTTTCGTCCTTTTTCGCCGCCGACATCCATCGAGACAATATGGACGCCGGCTTTCCTCAGAACTTTCTGGGCGGTTTCAACATTCTCCCGCCCCAGCGTGTGGCCGGGAAGGTCTCCTCCGCCGAACACCTGGGCTTCCAAATCCTCGAGACGGCCCCGCTCTTCCAGAATCATACGAATGAGGTGCAGAATCGCCGGAACTCCATGCACCGGCCGCGGCTGCTCTCCCCGGGGAGGACGCGGCACCAGGAAATGACAGCAGCCCGAACGCTCCTGCCGCTGATCCCGGCAAATGACCGAAACGCTTGAACCGAGTACCATGTAAATAAGCATGGGCTCCGTCGGGATTATCATATACCCGGGAGCAAGCAGGTACTCATGTTTCTGCAGATCACTCATAGATCTCCGAATCCGATTCGATGAGCACGGAAATCCTCCGATCTTCGAACCACATTCCCAGCTCACGGCGCTCGGTAAAATTCACCTCCCCGAAAACAGCGTCCCGCCGTAACGAGGGAAGGGTAATCTCACGATCCTCTCCTCCGTCCCAGATCTGGAGCAGGTTCCCGGCAATGACATTCGCCGCTTCGAGCAGGCATTTCAGGACTGTGTTCTCATCCCGGGCGTAACCTTTTCCCAATGCATTTGCCGTCATGGCCGAGGCCAGTCCCGGATCAAAAGCAAGAGTGATCCGGAACGGTGAGACGCCGGTGACACCGATCGTCACGGAAAACTCCCGCCCATCGAATTCAGCGGAACCGCCGTCCGGGTCCGGCAGCAGGAAAAACATCCGCTCCATCACATTAAAAATCGCTGCCTTCAGGCTCTTCAAAAAACCGTTCATCGGGATCGACTCCCAAAGCTTTATGGATCGTCTTCGCCATATCCTCGGGCCGGAACGGTTTGGTGATGTATCCCGCGGCTCCGGCCTGCGTGATCTCTTCGATCCGTTCATCCCGTCCCTCGGTACTGACCACGATCACCGGAATATCAGCCAGGGTCGGAGAGCTTTTCATGCGGGCCAGCATTTCCGCACCGCTCATGACCGGCATGTTTATATCCGTAAGCACCACATCCACCCAGTGCTTTTCCATGACCGTCAGCGCTTCTTTCCCGTTTCCGGCTTCGAACACGTTCCCGAGGTCAATGCCGGCCATGGACAGCACCCGTTTCACAATGCAGCGCATGACTTCGGAGTCATCCACCACGAGCACCTGAAACGCCATTGTTTACCCCTCTCCCGTAACTCCAAATTCACTCTCGATCTTCCCCATCTCTTCCAGCGAGTCCCCCGCGATCACATCCAGCATGGACCGGCTGATACCGTGGACCCGGCAGATTTCGGACTGTCCGTGGTAAGCAAGGCCGTCAACCGTCGTACCGTATCCCATGCTGATGGCGATACTGTCGGCGAGCCGCACGATATCAGTCATGGGAGGATCGCCTTCCGCCCAGGGTTCATGGTGACGGCCGACCGCATGAACGATTGCCTCCGGAAACCGCCACAGGGTGAGGATCCGTCCGCCAATGGCCGCGTGGTCAGTCCCCAGTATCTTCCGCTCCGCATCCAGGAAGGATTCCCGGCCCGATTCGACCGTGGAGGAGATGGAAAGATACTCCTGCTCGACAAACGCGCTCAAGACCAGTTTCCCCACATCATGCAAAAGAGAGGCCAGAAATACGTCGTCCCGGTCGGCGTTCGGTACAATTTTCACCAGATGCCCGGAAATGACCGATACCGCCAGTACATGCCGCCAAAGTTCTCCGCTCCGGTCCTCGTATCCCGGACGCCGGGTTTCGAAATACGGCCGGGTTCCGGTAATCATGAGAATTTTCCGGAGATGCCTCAGCCCGACGAAGACCACCGCTTCCCGGATATTGGTGATGGGCCTGCGGAGCCCGACATAACTCGAGTTGCAGAACCTGAGCAGGTTTGTGGCGATGGACTGATCCAACCGGATTACTTCGGTAATTTCATCCACCGAGGCATCCGGGTTTTTCAAGAGAGCCAGCGCCCGAGCCACTGTCACCGGAAACGGAGGCAGAAAATCGATTTGCCGGAGAATTCTGTCCACGAGGTTCATACGATAAACTCCTCCCCCCATCCAAGCCGGAGCGTCACCTGGCCGGTTCCGATGTTCAGCCGCACCGTTCGCGACACCGAACCTTCCACATGCTCCCGGTCTATCATGACCCCGTTCTTCCAGAAAAGTTTCCGCAGGGTGGCTAAATTACGCTTCCCGATGTTGAAGAACCCCGAATCGTCCATAATCTGGGCTCCACCGATCACCGACACCCGCATCCTGTTTTTCTGCGCCCCGAACTTGTACGCCTCCCGGAAAAGCGCCGGCACCCCGGTATCCACGAACTTGTAGGGGTTGAATGTTTTCGCCGTGCGGTCCCCCATCGCCTCCGGCAGCATCGCATGCAGCATTCCACCCACACCGGCCACGGAATCATACACCACGATTCCCAGGCAGGATCCAAGGGAATAGGTGACCAGAGTCTTCTGCGGGTCGGTGCATACCCGCATATCCGCGACCCCCACGACCAGAATGTTATCCTGCTGCAGCTCCATGCTCAATTTCCGTAAAAAAAGATGCCTCTGAAAAAGTGATTCCGGAGAAGCGGTTTCGCCGCACCCGATACCCCACAGCCAATTGTACCGACCATTCAGATTCGTGGCATGAACTGTCAGAGAAGGCGGTAGTTCCAGCTCCCGGCCCGAAAAGGCGCCTCCAAAGAAGCAGAGAGTCCGTGGGAGCGGGTTAACGGAAAGACCGGCCTTCACCCGGGCGTCACCTTTTTTTTACCGGGTTCCTATACTTTTCTATAGATAGTCGGCTGAATATACTGAAACGGGTGACTGATGCCGTTAAGACTTTCCGAGTGCCCGATGACCAGGTACCCGCCAGGTTCTATCACCTGGTGAAACTTCATGATCACCTCGCGGCGGGTCGCATTGTCAAAATAGATCATGACATTCCGGCAGAAGACGAAATGAAAGGTTGGACCGGATGGAAAAGGCTCGACCAGATTCAGCCGTTCAAAAGATATCAGTCTGGTTAGATTCCGTTTCACCCGTATCATGCCTGCAGCGCTGTTCTTGCCCCGGAGAAAGTACTTTTTTAAAAGCGTCGATTCGATACCTTCCACCGATTTCATCGGATACACCCCGGCGGCAGCTCTCTCCAGCATGCGGGTGGAAATATCCGTGGCCAGAACACAGGGACCGGAAACCGGCGGACAAACCCCGCTTTCCAGAAGAGTAATAGCCAGAGAATAGGCTTCCTCTCCGCTCGAGCAGCCGGCGCTCCACAGTCTCGGACAGGCGGACGATTCCTGTTCGGCCAGCCGTTCCGCCAAAAACGAAAAGTGCCCCTCTTCCCTGAAGAAGTGGGTGACATTGGTGGAAACCGCATCGAGCAGCCCGATGAGTTCATCTCCGGTTTGATCATTCCGGAGGATTTTCAAATAATCACTGAACCCCTGAATTCCCCTGATGCGAAGAATTTTGCCAATACGGGCGTGGAGGAGTTCCTTCTTGTTCATTCCCAGACTTATCCCGGCCTTCTGGTATATAATACCGGCCAGATGCGCGTACTGGGCATCGGTCAGTTCAAATGCTTCGCCTTGCGGCATGCGGTGTGGATTCCTTCCATCTACCGTGATTCCCGCTTATTGTAATTCCGCTTGCCGGCTCGAGGCAACCAGCAGCCGTCATTTCCGCACTCCCAATTCCATGCCTGGATCAGAATTCCTCAAACTCATCGCCATCGAAAGGAATCACATCTTCCGGCCGGATGACCCGCGACACTTCAACCTGCTCCGCAGCCCCATCTTTCCTGGCCACCGGCTTGACCGACGGAGCTGTCTCATCCTCCTCCCCGGACAAAGTCCGGGCGGAAGCATCAGCGGAATAATCCTGTTCCTCCTCATCATATTCGTCGTAATAGTACCCTGCGCCCCCCACAATGTCAACAAGTTCCCCGACCATACGGTAGAGTTCCTCCGACTGGGCGGAAAGCTCCTCACCGGCGGCGGCGGACTCTTCGGCGTTGGCGGCATTGGCCTGCGTCAGGCTGTCTATCCTGACCACCGCTTCATTCAGGAGATGAATGCCCTGCGCCTGCTCCTGGCTGGCGACGGAAATCTCGTTCATGAGGTGAGTCATGTTGCCCGCGGCTCGCGCGATTTCCTGGAGAATGGTTCCGACTTCCTGAGAAACGGTCACTCCCTGCATGGCGTTGGAACGGGATCCCTCTATGAGTTCCGTCGTGGTTTTCGCCGCCTCCGCCGCCCGCTGGGCAAGAGTGCGGACCTCGTCGGCAACAACTGCGAATCCCGCTCCCGCCTCTCCCGCACGGGCGGCTTCCACCGCGGCGTTCAGGGCCAGCAGGTTGGTCTGGAAGGCGATCTCGTCGATGGTCTTCATGATTTTGGCGGTCTCATCCGAAGAAACCTTGATGCGGTCAATGGTTTCGTTCATACGGTGCATCGCCGCAATACCCTTTCCCGTCACTTGCTGCGCTTCGGTCACCATGGCGGCCGATTGACGGGTGTTTTCGGCGTTCTGACGGGTCATGGAGGTCATCTCTTCGAGAGAGGAAGATATCTCCTGAAGATTTGAGGCCTGTACGGAAGAACCTTTGGCCAGATCCTGACTGGTCTGGGCGATCTGCGCGGATGCAGCGGAAACCTGTTCTGCGCTCAACCCCATCCCCTCGATGACCCGCCGGATGGGAATGGTGATCTGCCTCGAAACCAGCCACAGGAGCAGACAGGCCGCCACCGTGCACACCAGTCCCAAAATCCCCATGAATATCGTTAAGGAAGCAGCTTCCGCAATAATGGTTCTTTCCGGAATTATAACCGCCACCGCCCAGGGCGTCTGCGTATTCCCAAAGGTGACCGGCACAAAAATTTCCAGATTGCCCTGTTCGATTCGGCTGATCTGCTTTCCCGCGCTGATACTTCTCATGGGGATGTCCGGGATCAATTCCGACGCCTTATTCCCAACCTTTTCAGGCGCCCCGGTAGCCCCGGCCACCGTACCGTCATTGGATATCAGCACGAGCATTCCGGTCTTGTCATACATATTGAAATCATCGGAGAGCTTCTGAAGAAAATCCAGCCCGATATCCACTCCGGCGATGCCTTTGAACTCACCGTTCACGAGGATGGGCGCCACCAGCGATGTCAGCAGAACGTCCTTCCCCTGGACCGTGTAACGAAAGGGATCAATGATGCACTCGGCTTTCGTCCGGCGGGGAACAAGATAGTAGTCCCCCGTACCGCCGGTTTCATACCCCACAAGCGGTTCATGAGCCATTTCTCCCTGTGCGTTCCGGTTCCAGTATGGTATAAACCGTCCCGTACCGTCGTGTCCCGGCTGATTCGCATGGGCAGCATCACGGGCATCGAAAGCGTTCGGCTCCCAGCAGGTGTATATACCCAGGTAATCCGGATTGGCGTCAAGCACTCCGGCCAGCACTCCATTCACATCATCACGGGTCAAACGAAGCCTGCTGTTTTCACTTTTGGCGGAGGCCAAGGTTTGCGCGACTGTCCGGGCGGCAATCAACGCTTCTTCGATTTCGGCTTTGATCCGGGACGAAGCGCTTTCCGCTTCGAGAACAGCCTGCTGTTTCGCGTTCCGGATACTGTTCCGGCGCAATTGAACGGAACCCGAAACCACGACAACAAGAATGGAAATCAACAGGCACGACCCTGTCCAGACAAGAATTCTCCCCTGAAGGGTTCTGTTCAAACGCATTGAAGCATTCCTTCCCTCTATATATACCTGTGATGCAGAATGTTCACGTTGCACATATCCAGAGGCGGGATACATCTCCCCCTCTCCTCCTCGGCCCCGGCGGGACTCCGGCGCTATCAGTCACAACGACCCCGCACGGAAAGAATTCCGCGGGAATATTACCATCTGCCCTCATTCGCCGACATGACCGGAAACCCCTCTCGTGGACGGCATTTCATCACCTGCAGCCTTATCGCACCGGAGACCGCCAATCCCGCACAGCGGAGCAGATACAGGAAGTGATGTGCACGAACTGCACTCAGTTCCTGTTCTTGCCCCTGATTCCGCACATCGGCACATGACGTTCAGGGCGGTTTGTGAAACTGTTACGGCATGATCGGGGAAATGGTCCGCCGTCCCTTATCGCCGTTCTTTCCCTGCAAACCGGAAGCGCCGGGTTGATGTCCCTGATACGAAATATGCGCCAGCCAACCCTTATTCTTTCGCAGTGAGCAGGCTCAATTCCTCGGTGGTGAGCACTTTGTCAATATCCATGAGCGACCTGACTGAATTTTTCCCTTTGGCCATCCCCATGATAAACGCGGTATCCAGAGCGATTCCGAAACTGGGGGTGGGCTCCAGGTCCTCAAGGGTCACATTCAGCACTTCCGAAACCGAGTCGACAATGATACCCATGAGTATGTTCAAACCAGCCTCGCGGACTTCCACGACGATGATGCAGGTTTTTTCATCATACTCTCTTTCGTGCATGCCGAACCGCAGCCGCAAGTCGATGACCGGGATCACTTTCCCCCGCAGATTCACCACGCCCTTGACAAAATCGGGTGTGCGGGGAAGCCTGGTGATGTCCATGATTCCGATGATCTCGCGTACTTTTAAAATCTCGAGCCCGTACTCCTCATTCCCGAGTTGAAATGTCAGATACTTGCCCTGCAGGTGTTCGAGCGATTTTTTTGTGTCTTCTCCACCCTGCATGTCTCTCATGGTTCTCCCCTTTTCAAACCGATACTCGTTCATGTGAGGAAATACCGGAATTTACCTGAAAAAAGCCGAATGCTCCCCTCTGACGCTTTACCCGGGGGTGACCGCTCCCCCTGTCGGGAGCGGAGATCAGATTTCGACTTCTTTACTGTCCACAATGGCGCGCACATCAAGGATGAGGCCGATTTTCCCGTCACCAAGAATGGCTCCGCCGGCAACCCCGCGAAGGTCGGTAAATTTCTCTCCCAGATTCTTGATGACGACTTCCTGTTTGCCGAGCAGAGCGTCCGCCCGGAGCGCCACCTCTTTTCCGTTGTCCTCGACGATAATCAGCACCGAGTCCAGCAACCCGGCGGTCGTATCCCGGATATCGAGGACCCGCTCCAGCCGAATCAGTGGGAGCAGTCTGTTCTTGACCCGAACGATTTCTCCCTTTCCCGCCAGAGTGCTCAGGTCCTTTTCCTCCGGGCGAATGATCCGGCGCACGGAAAGGGTGGGAAGAATGTATCGTTCGCTCCCAACCTGCAGTAGCATACCGTCAATAATTGCCGTGGTCAGGGGGAGTTTAATGGTGAACGTGGTACCCTTCCCCTTTTCTGAGCTGATCTCGACGGTTCCGCGCAAACGCTCCAGGCTCTTGCGAACCACGTCCATGCCGACACCGCGCCCGGAGATATCGGTGACCTGTTTTGCAGTGGAGAATCCCGGCATGAAAATGAGCTTGTCAATCTCATGATCCTCTATGTGCTCGCCCTCACGGATCAACCCTCGCTCCGTGGCTTTGGCCAGAATCGCCTCGCGGTTGAGACCGTTGCCGTCATCCGATATGGTAATAACCACTCGTCCTCCGGAGTGCTCAGCGCGGAGAGTGATTGTTCCCTCCTCGGATTTTCCGGCAGCGATGCGTTCCCCGGGGGTTCCGATACCGTGATCACAGGCGTTCCGGATCATATGAACCAGCGGGTCATACAGTTCGTCAACCATGTTGCGATCAATCTCGGCGGACTGTCCTTCGATGACCAGAACCACTTTCTTGCCCGACTTACGGGCAATATCGCGCACAATTCGGTTCATCTTCTGGAATGTCGCTCCGATCGGAACGAGCCGCATGGACATGGAGATGCTCTGAAGCGTGGCGGTAACCCGTCCAAGCTGAGCAATGTCCCGGGTAAACCGCGGGTCTGTTATATGTTTCACTTCAGGATTGTGGGTGACCATACTCTGTGCGATAACCAGCTCTCCGACCATATCGAGAAGCTGATCCAGCTTGCGGGTATCCAGTTTGACGAACCGGTCCGTGACATGGCCGCCGGATTCACTCTGTTTTCGGATGGCATCGCGCACATCGCGAGGGGACACCACGTTATCCTCGATCAGAATTTCCCCGAGCGGTTTTTCCGGGTATTCCCTGGCCTGTTTGAGAAGTGTTTCCTGGATTTTCTTCTCCGGAACCTTGCCTTCGCTCACCAGGATGTCCCCGAGACGACGCTTGGAGGATTCCGGTTCAATGTCACGCTCGGGGACCACCCCACCGCCGCGAATGAATGACTCGAGGCGATGACGCATTCCCTCCAGGTCCACGTCATAGGCAACCGGCAGGCGATCGCGCATGGCATGCTCGACCGAAGCGATCATCCGGCGCAGCGCATCCACACCGTCGAAAATCAAATCCGAAAGTTCCGGGCTGTGCCGGATTCTTCCATCCCGAGCCTCATCAAGAAGATTTTCGAGCTGGTGAGAGAGACGGTTCATCTCGTGGAGGTTGAGAAAACCGGTAACTCCCTTGATGGTATGGAATGGGCGAAAAATGGAGTTGATAATCTCCCGGTCATCGGGATTCTTTTCCCACTCCACCATATTGATTTCAATACTCTGGAGGTGTTCGGCGGCCTCCTGGGTGAAGTCCCGCAGCAGGCCGGTATCCTCTTCCATGATCTCGACATTCTCGTATACCCTGGCCGGAGCTTCGGAATCGGCCGGAGAGGGACACACCTGCTTCGTCTCATGAGACGGCGCGGCATGTGTAGCGGCATCTGTTGAGGATATGCCCTGCAGCCGAAGCTGTACGGTTTCCACCACCCCGATGATTTCATTAACGTCGGGGCCGCCCCCATCGATGTCCCGCATGATCATGGCTTCGAGATATTCCTGAAGAATTTTTTTTTCGGCGATGATTCCGGGATGATCCAGCGAGTCCAGAAGAGAAAGCATGTTCCCGCAGGCCTTCAGGTTGCCGGGGTCGAGGAGAAGCGCTTCCTGCGCCAGCAGATCGACGACTTCCATGGGTGTCATTTCAGTTCTCCCTCTCCCCTGCAAAATCTGCACACTCCCGTACACCGCACGGTACAACCGCTGTCAGAGATAAACAATCCCCCCGCGCACTTTCCGTCAATCGTCGGTTACACTGACTCGAGCGCCATCCCATCCTGCTCATACGCCGTTTCATCCAGCCCTCCATACCGCTCGTGCAAATACACCACAACAAAAAAAGCAAGAAATGCGCCATTTCGGTCATATCCCGATAAGCGGTTTCACGTGAATACGTTACAACGGCCGTCCGGAAAGACCGGAGCAGTCACCGGGACGATTTGTCTCCACCCCGCGCCCCCGGCATTCCCTGACACGACAAAACGCATGTCGCCACCCGTACCGCACTCTCCGGCGGCAAAAACTGCTCCGGCAACCTACACAATCCCCATGCCGGCTCACCGAAGCGGCAGTTTTATTTATCCCGGCGCCGCTACCGGCGTCGCCCGAGGATCCAACTCGCCGGTCGCGGCAGGAAGATGCACGGTGAACGTGGTCCCTGCTCCCAACCTGCTTTGCACGGCAATGGACCCGCCGAACCGTTCCACAATGCTGCGGGTTATGGAAAGACCGAGACCGGTTCCGGTGGAGGTAAACTTACGGGCGTTTCCGGCCCGAAAAAACTCGCTGAAAATATGGGGAAGGTCCTCCTCCGGTATACCGATTCCGGTGTCGGTTACTTCAATTATCACGTCACCATCCCCGGGATGCACTCCAACATTGATCGAACCGTTTTCCGGAGTGTACCGGACCGCGTTGGAGACAAGATTTGCCAGAACATGCTCCAGAAGGCTCCGGTTAGCCGCCACGTTGGGAGTGTTCGATTCTGCTTGCACTCCCACGGCAATATTCCTGCTCCTCGCCTGATGTGCGTACATCTCGATAACGCCGTCCACCAGTGGTTTGAGCCACACCGGTTCCACCGGAAAAGCGTTACCGTCAAGGCGCTCTACGCGAGAGTAGTCAAGCAGTTCCCGTATGAAGCGCAGGAGTTCTCCGGTTCGAACCGGGATACGGTCCAGGACCTGACGGGCTTTCGGAGGGATCTGGTCTCCGTAAACCGCCAGCATGGAGGTAACCATTGTTTCGATGGAGGCGACTGGACTCTTCAAGTCGTGGGCTACAACATTGAGGAAATGGGACTTTTCCGTCTCCAGGCGTTCGGTTTCTTCCAGCGCGCGCTCGAGACTCGCCTGATGGACCCGCAGACGGTCCATGATGGACGAGGCCATGTATACGGCGATGAGAAGCGCTGAACCGAGCGCGAAACATATCCCCGTTATGAATACTGGCCGGGCGTGCAGCGCGGTCGAGAAGAGCGGATAATGCCGGATAATCCCCGTCCCCTCGGCCAGTGTCATCCCGCAGAAGAGGAGCGCTGCGGTAACCGCCTCGATGTAGGCGAGGCGCTTTGGCAGGAGAATGGAAGCCAGCATGGTATGGAAAAAATAATAAAACACGAACGGGTTGGTCGCTCCGCCGCTGAAGTGAAGCATGAGCGTAAGGATAACCAGGTCCGCGTTGATCTGCACCATCGTGAATACGGCCAAACGGCTTTCGGCCTGCGAAGCCCTGGCGGCCTCATTCGGAATGGCTTTGTGGAAATACGCCACATATCCCAAATTGGAAGCGAGCAGAATGAACGCCAACAACAGCAGCATCGGATAATTAATGGCGTCAAGATTGAACAGGAGCCGGGAAACGGCGATCGCCGCGAACACGCCCGCAACAGCGAAGAACCGGTTCAGGAGAAACCAGCGCGGCCGCCATATGAAACCGTCCGTATGCCCGTCCCGCAGGCGTTCGGTTGAGACATGCATGGATAATCCATCCACTCGATTTGTCCGGGAGAAAGCACGCAAAAACACTCATAAGAACCTTCCTTTCGGGCCTAAAGTCAAGTTAATTCTTGGATAAACCCCCTGGCCCGCATCTGCACCATGTCCTGTCCTGGAGAATATGGGTACGCACGGTTGAGGTGCAGGAATGGAGACCAAGGGGTGAGTTACCGGCCCGAACCTTCGCACCTCCCCAAAAGCGAACTCACCCTCGGTCCCATTATCGTAAACATAAGGAAAATCGTTGGCACGCATGAGTACCGAAAGATAGTCAGTAGAGGTGTTGGCCGACAACTTACCCCCTGGCTCCCTTCCTGCACCCCAGCCCTGTTCCAAAGGGCCGGGTGAACTTTGCGTTACATGAAGTATTAAAGATGAACGGAATCCCGGAACAATGAACCGGGAGACAATACGGGAGTGGGAAAAGTTCCCGTACACAGCCGTGTCACCCCACGGAATGGGAATTATTCTTGACATTTTTACAGGGAATGACATTCTTACGGCAGTCCGGTTTCACATGCTTGATTTACTGGTTCTTCGCTGTATTCTGTGGGTAGATGAGAGTGAACGGGCAAAGTGAAGGGTAAAAGTGGCAAAGGCACGGAAGCACAAAGGGAATAACGGGGTATGCCGCACTCCGGCATGGGCGGCCGGTTCCCTTCTCCTGACTTCCGGCTCCCGAATCCTTCTTGCCTCACTCGTTTACTCACACAACGCCGCGAAGCGTCATTTTTCTTTTCGCAATTCTCATATTGCATGGAAGGAAGCGTCAATGGCACGCAGGATCACCTTCACCTTCGGTATTGCAGGTATTGCCCTGGTTGCGGCAGTGGTACTTGCAGCGGGATTTTTCCTGTTCGGACCGGGAAACGAACCAGCGGCTCCCCTCACCATCCGTTACCCGTACGACGGCTCGCTCTTCCCGCCCGAAATTGCGCCGACCACCTTCGTCTGGCGCGATATTGACTCCGGAGCGAACGCGTGGCGTATCCGGATCGAGTTCGCGGATGGCGGCAATGCGGTTACCGGCCGTTCCTCCACCACCGAATGGACCCCTCCCGCCGCTCTATGGGAAGTCATAAAAAAACGTACGATGAATCAACCGGCGACAATCACCATCAGAGGTGTGAAGAGTATCCTTCCATTCCTCGCTCGCATCCGCTCCGAGGCCCGGGTAACCATCTCCACTTCGCCCGATTCGGTCGGCGCTCCGATCTACTATCGCGACGTTCCCCTGCCTTTCAATTTCGCCAAGGAAAAAATGGAGCTCATCCAGTGGCGGCTTGGAGATATTTCCAGGAGCGAGCGTCCTCCGGTGGTGCTGGAAAATCTGCCCGTCTGTGGAAACTGCCATTCCTTCAACCGCGACGCCACCATGATGGCCATGGACGTGGACTCGGGCGGCGACAAGGGTTCCTTTGCCATCACCCCGGTGGAAAAGCAGATATTTCTCACCCGGGATAAGCTTATCACCTGGAATGATTACCGCAGGGAACAGGGAGCGGTATCTTTCGGGCTTCTGGCGCAGATTTCGCCAGACGGACGGTATGTGGCGGCAACCGTCGAGGACCGGGTGATTTTCCTGGGCAAGGAAGGGGGAAAAATTGAATTCTCCCAGCTTTTCTTTCCGGTCAAGGGAATCATCGCCTTCTACGACACCCAAACCCTTGAAATGCGGTCTCTTCCCGGCGCCGACAACCCAAACCTGGTCCAGTCCAACCCGTCCTGGAGTCCCGACGGCAAATACATCGTTTTCGCCCGCGCCGAACTCCGGGATTGCATCCGCACGGACAAAACCAAAAATATCGTGCTCAGTCTGAACCAGTCTTCCACGTTTCTCGGCGGCGACCAGTTCCTCCAGGATGCCACCAATGCGCCGGCGTATACCTTCAGTCTGTACCGCATCCCCTTCAACGAAGGCCGGGGCGGCACCCCCGAGCCGGTACCCGGCGCGACCGACAACGGGGTGAGCAACTACTTTGCCAAATACTCTCCCGACGGCAAGTGGATTGTTTTCTGCAAGGCCCGGAGTTTCATGCTCCTCCAGCCGGACAGTCGTCTCTGGATCATGCCGGCCGACCTATCCGCACCGCCGCGTGAGATGAAATACAACACCGGCCGGATGAACTCCTGGCACAGCTGGTCTCCGAACAGCCGGTGGATCGTCTTCTCATCAAAGGAGTATTCCCCCTATACCGAGCTGTTTCTCAAACATGTTGACGAGAATGGAAACGACAGCCCGCCGGTTCGGCTTGCCCAGTTCTCATCACCCGACCGGGCGCGCAACATTCCCGAGTTCGTCAACATTCGCCAGGGCGGCATCGAGAAGATACAGGAGAGTTTTGTAGACTATTACTCCTATATCCGCAAAGGCGAGAAGCTGGAAGAATTCGCCAAGTGGAACGAAGCGGAGGAGTCCTACCGCACCTCCATTCAGATGAATCCTGATTTCGCCGAAACCCATCGGAAGCTTGCCTATCTTCTCATGCGGCGTAACGCCTTCGACGAAGCCGAACGCGAATTCGAGACGGCCCGGCGGCTCGAACCGAAAGATCTCATCACCTATCAGAATCTCGGCGAGGTGTACCTGCTCCAGAAGGAGTACGAAAAAGCCAGAGCGGAGTTCGAGAAATGCCTCCAGATGGACCCGAAGTATTCTCCAGCCCATTCCGGTCTCGGGTTCATTCACCTGGGGAAGAACGAACCGGAGAAAGCCATGGCCAGCTTCGAAGCCGCCATACGGCTCGATCCGGACAATTTCGACGCCCATTATTCACTCGGCGGTCTCTATATGGACCGGAAGCGGTACGACCGGGCCGAACAGGCTTTCCGGAACGCCATGCGTTCCGAGAAATACGATTATGACCCGGAGGCATTCGCACGGCTGGGAACGGTCTGTTTGTACCAGGAGAAACTGGATGCCGCCGAGCAGGCGTTTACTTCCTCCCTGAAACTCGATCCGGAGAATATGGGGGCCCGGAACAATCTGGGTATCGTATATCTCAAAAAGAATGATCTGCCCCGGGCGGAGCAGGTATTCCGGCAGCTCTACCAGATGAACCCCGAGCACCCGGGTATCTGTCTCATGCTCGCCCAGGTGCTCGGGCGCCGTGAACAGGGCTTGAACGAAGCCATTTCGCTTTATAATAAATCAATCTCAATGGCTCCGCGTAATATACAGGCCTACCTTGACCTTGCAGCGCTCTACCTGAAGACGGGAGACCGGGTCAATGCAGCCCGGGTGCTGGACCGCGCCTCCCAGGTCGCACCCGGTGACCGGGCGATACGGGCCCAGGTTGATGCGTTGAGGCGGCAGTGACACCCGACGGTCCGCGAACGATCCTCTCCCGTCACACTCTGCAGGCGGGAGAGGATCGTCTCTGTTGCGATACGGAGCATCTCCTGGTATTCCCTGTGCCGTGAAGCCGGCCCCCCGTCAATCTTCCTTCTTGACTCCACCCCACCCGAGGTGAATCTTTCTTATCAGGCGACCCATCGTTTCATAATACCCGGAGGAAGCGTTATGCGTGATTGCCTTTGCGGAATCCTGCTTTCGGCGGCGACACTCCTTTCCGGTGTTTCCGCACAATTCATCGCGGCACAGACAACCGAATCCACGGACTATCTCAACGCCGAGTCCAAAGACATGGCATGGTGGCGGGAAGCCCGGTTCGGCATGTTCGTGCACTGGGGCCCGGTGAGCCTGGTCGGAACAGAGATCGGCTGGTCGCGGGGCGGCGAAAGACGCGGTTGGAGAGGAGGCGGAACCGGCGAAATCCCGGTTGGCATCTACGATACCCTCTATCAGCGATTCAATCCTTTGGAGTTCGATGCCCGCGAGTGGGTGAACATAGCCAGAGACGCCGGGATGAAGTATATCGTCTTCACCGCGAAGCACCATGACGGTTTTTCCATGTTCGACAGCGGTCTCACCGATTACAAGATTACGAACTCTCCCTTCCGGCGCGACATTGCCCGGGAACTGGCGGAGGCTTGTCACGAAGCGGGCCTGCGGCTGGGATTTTACTACTCGCCCCCGGATTGGCATCATCCCGACTATCAGACGGAAAACCATGCGCGGTATGTAGAATACATGCACGGTCAGGTACGTGAACTATGCTCAAAATACGGCCGGGTGGACATTCTATGGTTCGACAGTCTCCAGATCAGCCCCATGGAAGGCAGCGGCGGAGAGGCGGACTATCCGCCCGAATGGGCGCAGACCTGGAATTCGCGAGAACTCTTCAGAACCATGCGCTCTCTCCAGCCACAGATACTTGTTAACAACCGGTGCGGACTTCCGGAAGACTTCGATACCCCCGAACAGCACATCGGCTTTTTTCAAACCGGACGTCCTTGGGAATCCTGCATTACCCTCTGCCGCCAGTGGGCCTGGAAACCGGGGGATGACATGAAATCGCTCCGGGAATGCATTCAGACTCTGGTGCGCTGCGCGGGTGGAGACGGCAATCTCCTTCTCAACGTGGGCCCCATGCCCACCGGAACCATCGAACAGCGCCAGGTGGAACGTCTGCGTGAAATCGGGGGCTGGCTGCGGCAATACGGGATGTCGGTCTACAACACCCGCGGAGGACCGTTTCCCCCCGGAGACTGGGGCGCCGCCACTCAGCGGGGCGACACGATTTTCGTTCATCTGCTCAACGTTACACCCGGAATCACGGTTTCCCTGCCGCCCCTGGACCGGAACATCGTGTCACAGTCACTGCTCACCGGCGGCTCGGCACGGGTCCGTCAAACCGCCTCGGCGACAGAAATCACGATCCCCCCATCCCATTCGAACGGCATCGATACCATCGTCCGCCTCGTCCTGAAACCCGCGCCCTGACCGGACGTCGTTGCCACTCTCTTCGAGTACATGGGTCTCCAGCCCTGAAGCGGGTTTGGAGACCCCTGCATCTCGTGTGACATTCCGCGATTTTTGCAGGAATGGGTTGAACCCGTTTCCATCCCCCCGACAGTTCCTGTGCCGCTGCCGCCCCTGCGCCGACAACCACATACACTTGCAGTCAAGAGGTGATTCAACCGCCGGAAGTGAAAAATTCTTCTCACCGCCGTTTCGCCGGATTCTTCCCCATACCGGTTTGCCGGAACGGTTCACATTTACATCCCGATCCTTTCAGGTCCGCCGAATCAACTCTCCACGCCGCATATGCCGGATTTTTCTGCGCGACAAACGGAAACGCAGATGGTGTTTCCAGAAAGGAAGATCCGGCATCCGGAATCTGTTTTTCCAATTTATCACAATGACAAGTTTTCTCTTGACAAGGCATGATATAGGGGATATACTTATACACAAGATATACAATTAGAACATTTAATCTGCTACAATGTCCGTTCCCAACGCCCGCGGCAGAAAATCCGGCCGGGTCGAAATACGGAGCGGCAAAAAAAAGGGGGAGGAATCATGCGGTATTTCTGTGGCAGTTTGTTACGGCGCTTCCCGTCCGCATCGGCTCAATCCCCTCCCGAACATTCCGGCGGCTGACTGCTGCTCACCGAAAGCATACCGTAGCCAATCCCGCTTGCGCCGAGCATCCTAAAAATGTGTCACACATATCGTGGAGAAAACGATGCACGAACCGATTCTCTTTGAACGTCAGCCTGAAAGCTCCCTGCGCGATGTTACCTTCACCCTGTTCCGGCACCGTCGCAAGATCGTCGCCTTCTTTCTTACCGTGATGTTCATCGTGGGGCTCGGGACTTTCCTTGTTCCGGAAATGTATCAATCCACCTCAAAACTCATGGTCCGTCTCGGCAAGGAGAGTGTTACGCTCGATCCGACCGCCACAACCGGACAGACGGTTACCGTGTATCAGGACCGTCAGCAGGAAATCAACTCCGAGCTGGAAATAATCCGGAGCCGCGAACTTGCCGAGACAGTGGTTGACCAGATCGGGGTGGACGCCTTCCTGGAGCGTCCGGACGAGTTGACGTTCAATGAACCGACCCCGTTGGGCGTTGCCCGGGACACGGTTCGGAAAACCCGCAAAACAGTTCGGGAAGCGGCTGAAAAGCCTCACACCATGCTGGCCAAGCTGGACATGGTTGACGAACTCAAAAAGCGTGACAAGGCAGTCACCCAACTCATGCGGAACATGCAGATCGAAACATCACGCGAAAGCAACATCATCACCATTAACTACGAGGCTCCGAGCCCGAGAATGGCCCAGGCGGTGGTCTCAACCCTGATTGACGCATACCTGGAGAAGCATGTTGAGGTCTACTCATCAGGCGGATCCTACGATTTCTTCTCCGAGCAGACCCAAAAGCTGCAGAATGAACTCACCCGGATCGAGGAGAACCTGAAGGATGTCAAAAATGCAACCGGTATAGCATCCCTGGAAGAGCAGCGAACCATCGCACTGAACCGGATGGGGCTTTTGCAGCAGGAAATCGAACGTAACGATGCAGCGCTGGCCTCATCGAAAGCCCGCATGGCCGCCCTGGAAAAAACCATGGGGGAAACCCCCAAAACCCAGGAAGTGGAAAAGACATCCGGCTTTTCCAATGCCGCCCTGGACAATATGCGGGCAAGGCTCTTCGAACTGCGTCTTCGGGAACAGGACCTGGCGTCCCGCTACACGGAGGAAAATGAGCAGATTCAGGAAGTCCGTAATCAGATAAAAGAAGCGGAAGCTTTCCTGGAGCGGGAAAAACCCTCCCTCACCCAGACGCGTCTGGCCATAAATGACGCGTACCGTCAGGCCGAACTCGACTATCTCTCCGAACGGGCCCAGTTCCAGTCCATGCAGGCAAATGCCGCCGCGCTTCGCTCCCTCAGGCAGGATGTACAGGCAGAGATCCGTGGAATCAACGAAAACGAAACACAGATCGCTACCCTCCAGCGGGAGCGGGAAATCCAGGAAGCCAACTATCGCAAGTACTCGGAAAGCCTTGAACAGGCCCGTATCGATCAGGCCATGCAACTGGAACAGCTTTCCAATATTTCAGTGGTCCAGGCGGCGACCAGCCCAATGAAGCCGGTGCGCCCCAAGAAACTGCTCAATCTTGCCCTGGGCCTTGTTCTCGGCCTGATGGGCGGAATCGGATTCGCATTCACCTCGGAGTATGTTGACCACACATTCAAGCGGCCCGACGATATCGAACGGCGCCTCAACCTTCCCGTACTCGCCTCGATTTCCGACCACGGAGCCAAGCCACGGCAGCTTCCCGCACCGGACCGCAATTCCACCTCGGTTATCAGACGGGCATGACTCCGGGTTTCTCCAGCCGAATACCGTATGATCCCGTCCGCTTCTTTCAATGTTCTGGCAATAAGATGTACCGGGGAGGAATCGCAGTGAGGCTTCCTCCCCGGCTCCGGGTCCTTTTACGGCATCCCGGGTTCACAGCCGGCACGGATTGCCACAGGGGATTCGAATATACTCCGGTTGTCAAACGGGACGGGTATTCCGGAAACACTGAGAACTGTCCGCCCGTTGCACGGGATTGAGACCGGCTCCGGCTTGATCCGGAATGAAAAACGCAATTGTTTTTTCCTGAGGAGCTTCATTCCATGGAACTGAAAGCCTTTCGAGAACCTTCGGTATCTCCACGCAACAACCAGCGAAACACCTTGCTCCATGCCGATATGCTCCGCCTCCTGCTTCAGGAGGAGCGCGAACGGTCCAACCGCAGTGGCAGCCAGTTCTCATTTCTCCTGTTCGATTTGAAAAATCTCCGGTCCAACCAGGCCGGTCGGGCACGATTCATCCGGGATATTTCTGATCGTATCCGGGCCATCGATAAGACAGGTTGGATGAAAGAAGATGCGTTCGGGGTAATACTCCCTTACACCTCTGCATCGGGCGCACGCATCCTGGCCGACCAGATGCTGGGAGGAGCGGACCCGGCAAACCAAACGATCACTTATACCGTATACACCTATCCATTCTCCGTGTATGAAGGATGACGGCGAAACGGTCCTGACTTCACGAGAAGTTCCGCCGGGCTGGCTGAAACCGGATAGTAGCCGGCCGGTCAGTGGGGAACCGTATTTCATACATTCATATGCAAAACCGTCAAGAATCCGTGAATGGAGAGGGCGCCCATAAGTCGCATGTGACTTGTGCTCCTGTGGGCAGATGGTGAACCCGTACGGTCAACGGGACCCTTGTTGGGCCGTCGTTGTGTGCGGTTTCTCTCTTCATCAAGCCTGCGGCGACACAAGCGCCTGTCCCTTGTTCCTTGATGGTTTTTGACATCACCTTCCCGATGCCGGAGGACCTCCCGGAGAGCATTCTCGCAGCCCGCTATCACGGCGGGCAGCTTGTTGGATAAACGGATGGGAAAAAACTACTGGAGGAGACTGCTATGCCTGTCAGCGCACCGGTCGAAATAGAGGAACGATTGTCCGGATACATTGCCGATGCCTTTTTGGTTGGCAACCCCGGGGTTCAAATTACCGCAGGGACCTCGCTGCTCGGGAGCAGGATCATTGATTCCCTCGGGCTGTTGGAGATGATCGACTTCATGGAGCGTGAATTTGGTATCACCGTTGAAGAAACGGAAATGGTGCCGGAAAACCTGGACAGCATCGAGCGCATGACCCGTTTCGTGCAATATAAGGTTGAGGGATAAGCCATGCTGCTTCAGGACACGCTCGAAAACAGCAGGATGCGGTATCAGGACAAAACGGCTCTGGTCGGCGAGAACCGCAGGGTGCGGTATGCGGAAGCTGACGACACGGCCAATCGCATTGGCCGTGGACTCGTGGAGAACGGAGTTCGCCGGGGAGACCGAGTACTCATATTCACCCGGGACCGGGTGGAAGCGGTACTCTCGCTTTTTGGCGTGCTCAGGGCCGGCGCTGCTTTTACCGTGATTCCGGATACCGGCCGGGCGCCCTATATTGAACACCTCTCCAGGGTTACAGAGCCTTCGGCGGTACTCGTGGATCCCGATCTTCTGCATATTTTGGAAGAAGCAGGGGTCACCCGGACTCCCGCCCGTATAATTCTGACCCGCCCCCCGGGTGAGGGACGGGAGATCCCCTACGATTCGACCGAAGACTTCGGGACGCTCCCGGCGGACAAACCGCCGGTTCGCGCCATTGACCTTGATCTCGCCAGCCTCATTTTCACTTCCGGATCGAAGGGGTCGCCCAAAGGAATCATGCTCACCCACCTGAACATGGTCGCCGCCGCCCGCTCCATTTCCAGGTATATCGGCAACACCCCGGATGATGTAATCCTCAATGTGCTGCCGCTATCCTTCGATTATGGCCTCTACCAGGTGCTCATGGCGTTCCTTTTTGGCGGGACAGTGGTTCTGGAACCGTCCTTCGCGTACCCCGTCCGCATCCTCCAGCTTATACAGAACGAGGGAATTACCGGATTCCCCGTACTACCCACCGTGTGCGCCATTCTGGAACGCCTGCAGATATTCCGCGAGGGTTCCTTTCCCGGCGTACGATATGTCACGAATACCGGAGCCGCGCTCCCGCCAGTAAGCATCCAGGCGCTGCGCCGGAGTTTCCCCAACGCCAAAGTATTCTCCATGTACGGCCTCTCCGAATGCAAACGGGTGTCCTATCTTCCCCCGGAAGAGATTGACACTCGACCGCTCTCCGTGGGCAAAGCCATGCCCAACTGCGAGGTATGGCTCGTTGACGAGAAGGGGCTGCGTCTTCCGGACGGGTCTACCGGCGAACTTGTGGTTCGGGGCTCCAATGTGGCGCTGGGATATTGGCGCATGCCGGAAGAAACAATACGAACATTCCGCCCGGGATCGCTTCCCGGCGAACGGACCCTTTACACCGGCGATATATTCCGCACCGATGAGGATGGATATCTGTATTTCCTGGGGCGACGGGACGATATGCTCAAATGCCGGGGACAAAAGGTCAGTCCGAGAGAAATCGAGGATGCCGTCCTCCGTCTTCCCGGTGTACTGGAAGCTGTTGCGGTAGGATACCCGGATCCGGTTCTGGGACATGCCATTCGTCTCTACCTGGTATCGGAGGAAGGACTGGAGCGGAGTTCCGACGAGATACGCAAGTACCTGCAGTCCCAACTGGAAGATTTCAAGGTCCCCAAAGTCATTGAAATATGCCGCGAGCTCCCCAGAAACAGTTCGGGAAAAGCCGACCGGCTCATGCTGAGCGGCGCCGCGGAAAAGCTCATGGAAACGGCCAGTCCCTGGGCGGTACCCCCCACAACACCTACAGCAACCGGAAAGGCATCGCCATGATTCGCGACCTCATTGACTTTTCCCTGGATGCACCGGCAACCGCAAGCCGGCTGGAATCATTTCTGCGCCATGAAATATTTGACCGCATGCACCGGCGCGGCGCTGTGGTTGGCGTAAGTGGCGGAATCGACTCGGCGGTTGTGCTCGCCCTGTGTGTACGCGCCCTGGGACGGAACCGGGTCCTGGGTCTTCGCCTTCCGGAACGGGAATCTCAGCCCTCCAGCCTCGATTATGCGGAACTTGTCTGCCGCACCTATGGGGTGGACATGGAAACTGTGGATATCACTCCCATGCTCGACTCGTTCGGGGTATATGTCCGTCGCGAGGCAGTTGTTCACCGGATATTCCCCAACTTCGGAAAAGGGTGGACATACCGGCTCCGTCTCCCGGACAGCCTTCTGGAAGAAGACAGGATTGGTCTCTACCGTTTGGAAGTGCGGGCGCCCGACGGCACGGTGGAAAGCCGTCAACTGAACTACACCGATTTCCTCACGCTCACCGCTACAACCAATATCAAACAGCGGGTACGCATGATCCATCTCTATCATGCCGCCGAGAGCCGTCGGTACGCTGTGGCTGGAACAACCAACCTGACCGAGGCCGCCGAGGGATTCTATGTGAAATATGGCGACGGGGGAGTCGATGTTGAGCCCATTGCCCAACTCTATAAAACCCAGGTATTCATGCTCGCTGAATACCTAGGAGTTCCGGAGGAAATTCGGAGCCGGATGCCCTCCCCGGACACATACAGCTTTCCGGTGAGCGATCAGGAGTTCTATTTCGCCGCATCGTATCCGGTAGTGGATGCGGCTCTCGCCGGGATGCGACTTGGTCTTGACAACGAAAGTTTGGCCACGGCAACCGGTCTTTCCTCCCTCCAGGCAGGAAGGCTCCGGGAGGAGCTTGAAAAGCGCGCGGCATCCACCGGCCATCTCCGGGAAATGCCGCCCTCCTGCGACATCGAGTTCCCGGTAATCCGCGAAAGCATACCGGTGGCGTGACTCGTTTCGCCAGCGAAACGCGCTGCGGGGTCATCCGATCCGCACCGCTGTGGGACATGATCAGTGAATGAGCCGCGGTACCGTGGAAGGTCATATCCTACGAATGTGCGCAAAAGGGGTTGAATCAATCCGTGGAGAAAGCCGGTGATGTCTGTCTGAATTATTCAGTATTTCGTCAGGCCGTTCCCGGGTCCCCGGGCGAATCGGTACGATTCGGTTGGGGTGGTCACATGCATCACCATGCAGACAGATTTTTCCCGGAAGCATGATTCCGGACGATTTGCGCCAATCCTCTGCTGCCGGACTATTCTTGCTCATCTGATTTGATCTGTGTATCAGAGGAAAATCCAGCATCATTCCGACCCGAATGGAAAGCTCTGCTCCGGTGCATACTTTCGCATTCGAGCACACCTCCTGCCGGTCTATGCGGCGTATACAATATCGTTGGTGTTGCCGGTGCAGTACTGGTGAGTTACATCAGTGAACTCCCGTATCGGCAGCTTCAGCATTTTCGTTCCTGTAACAAGTTGCCATCCGCGCCCAGAAACCCATTGTCTTTCGGATTCTGTTTCCCGGGGCAGATTGCGACTTTCGCGCTTCCGGAACCGGTCATCGTGCGCCAACACGGTGATAAACCGGCTTGTACGCTAACAGAATGTGCCACGCCCAACGCCCGCGCGCCCGCGGAAAGCGGATTTATATATTATTACCGAACCGTTTGATTGAGAGGCACTATGGAAAACAATGGAATCGAATACGAGGATTGCGTCGTCTGCGGACTTTCCGCCCTTGTTCCGGGCGTACGCATAGATACCGGCGGTCACTGTCAGCACTGTCATCAGGGAGAACAGGAAACAGACAATGAGGAGCAGAAGCGCCGGCTGCGTCAGCGCTTCTTCGACCTCATTGCATCGTCTCCCCGGGAAAGCGCCTATGACTGCCTGGTCAGCTACAGTGGGGGAAAGGACAGCTCCTATACCCTGCTCATGCTGAAGGAAGACTACGGGCTCCGGGTACTGGCCGTGGTTTTTGACCAGGGCTTCATTTCCGAGCGGGCCCGCCGCAACATTGAGGAAGTAGCAGCTTTCGCGGAAGTGGACTGCTTGATCGTCAAGCCTTCCTTCAGCGCCTTGCGCGACCTGTTCAGGGCTTCACTCACCCGGAATCTGTATGCTCCGAAAGCCATCGAGCGCACGAGCTCGGTCTGCGTCTCCTGCATGAGCCTGATCAAGGGAACCATGCTCAGTATCGCTATCGAGCGGCGTATCCCGATGATCGCCTATGGCTGGTCTCCGGGACAGGCCAACCTGAAAACCGCCATCCTGCGGATGAATCCCGAACTGGTGCGGGCGGTCCAGACTCCACTTCACCAAGCGGTACGCAGCGTGGTTGGGGACCGGCTCGACGGGTGCTTCCTCCAGCCATATCACTTCCGGGTTCCGGAACGTTTTCCCACATATGTTCATCCCCTCGCTTTTGAACGGTATGACGAGGGGACCATCTACCGTCGTATCGAGCGGGCGGGTTGGGTAATGCCCGGTGATACCGACTTTACTTCAACAAACTGTCTGCTCAACTCATTCGCCAACACGAACCATATGGAACGTTTCGGATACCATCCCTACGCCCACGAGTACGCCAGCCTCGTCCGTCAGGGGGTGATGAGTCGTCAGGAAGCCGCCCATCGCATGCACAGCCAAACGTCCGAACAGGTTACCGCATGGGTAAAGGAGCGGCTCGAGCTCACGAGAAAGCGGCAGAAAACAGAGATGGCGGTTCCCTGAATGACGCTCAGTGTGAATACCGGGGAAAGAACGGCCATGCGATCATTGTTCGTGAACGGACGCGCGGGGAAGCGTCTGAACCAATGCACGAACGTCCTCAACAGCGAAACAGCCGGTCTGGAACGGGAACAGCCGTTGTTCTTCGCGGGATCCGGGGAAGAGTTGTACGGCGTGATTCATCACCCGAAGGGAAACTCCCGGGATATCGGGATCGTTGTGTGTCCGCCGCTCTTCGCGGAAGGTATGGAAGCCCACGGAGTCCTGGTTACGCTGGCCAGGTTTCTCGCTCGGAACGGTTACCCGGTGATGCGCTTCGACTACCGCGGCTACGGGGAAAGTGATGGTGAAGGGAGCGATTACACGGTCCCGGACCACATTGACGATATCCGGACCGCCACGGAACGTCTCCGTGCGGAAACCGGCGTGCACAAGACCGGTCTGCTCGGGATTCGCATGGGCGCGACACTCGCGATCTTGGCAGCGACTCGCGGCATGCCGGTATATCTCGTCGCTGCCTTAGAACCGGTTGTTCGCGGTGATGAATATGTTCGCGAGCTTCTCCGGCTGAACATCGCCGAACAAATGGTATACCGGCAAGGAGTGAAAACAGGACCAAAAAAGCTGGTGGACAGTCTCCGTTCCGGTGAAACGATTCTTGTTGCCGGATACCCGCTTAACCAGAAGATATACGATTCGCTGGAATCTGTGGACCTCCTCGGTGTCGCCCGAAGCATGGCGGTTCCGACCTTACTTTTCTCCTTGCGGAACACCCGTACCGGAGACGATTGGGTGCGGAAGCTGCATGCGGCCATGCAAAAGACGCCGCAAGGAAGCTGCTTTTATGAGATCGGGTATCCGTCCTTCTGGCGACAGACGCCAAAACTGGTCCGCCGGATGCCGGAACTGTTTGATGCCGCACTCGAATGGTTGAACACACTATCCATGCAGGAAGCCGGACATCGGGATTCTCGCCCCAATACCACCGCGGCAGTAAACGAGACAGATTGAACCTCGCTTCATCTCACGAGAGATGGACCACGGAGTACTGGGCGTGAAACGCCGTTTCCATTTGCCCGCTTTAACAGTATCCGGAAATCCATGCGGCACCCCCTTCTCACGAAGGAGCATTCTTCCATTGGTTATCTCAGGTACGAAGGAACGGGACAGAAATATGGTTGCCCGCATTCAACGCTCCGGGCATGCTGGACGATATGAAGAACAACGATTCCGGGCACGAAAAATCCCGGGCTTTGATTGTTACGGGTCCGATGCACATACCGGAAGCCGCTTTCCGGGCAAGCTCCGGGTGCGATAACGTACCCGCCATTTTCCTGAACGGCGATTCATATGACCCTGATAATTTCCCCTTCCCCGGCGGACTCTCCTCCCCCTGTCCTGCCGGGGAAGGGGTTCCTTGAACCATGTCGCCGCTACAACTTAAAAAGGAGCGGGAAATATGCGCGCGGACCGAGACTCTTCCGGAAACTGGCTTAATCTTGGGATATCCAGACGAATTTTTCTCATGGTATCGGCGCTCATCCACCTTCCGTCGGCGCGTGCCCAGGAGCCGGAAACGGATAGAACCATCAGGATTCACTTCCTCCACCATTCCACCGGTGGCAACCTCATTAAAGGCGCCGGGGGAATCGAAAAAATGTTTGAGGCGTACAACCAGATCAACGGAACCGACTACCGTTTTACCCATGAATGGTCCGCCCCAAACAACGAAAACTACCCCTACGATTATCACACGGACACTTTTAGCCACAAACGGATCCGTGAGTATGCAGAGAACTATCATTTGGTTATCTGGAAACACTGCTATCCGGGCAGCGACATCCAGGCGGACCTGGGAACTCCCGACATCAATTCTTCCCGGAAGTCTATCGAGAACTATAAACTGCAGTACCGTTCGCTCCGCATCCGCTTCGATATGTACCCCGATACGAAGTTCCTGGGCTGGACGCTCCCGCCCCTTCACCGGAAAGCGACAACCTTGGAAAAGGCGCGCAGGGCGTCCGACTTCACCGATTGGGTTCGGGATGAATTCATGTCCGAAGACGGAGCACATATCAACCAGTCATTTTTCGATGCCCGCCTGCATCTTTCGGAGAACGACGAATATCTGCAGTATGACTACGAACGGGATCACAACAGTTGGGATTCCCATCCGAACGACCTGGCCAACGATACGGTGAACCCTCATTTTTTTCAGTCGATCATAAAATTCGTTGAAAAGCCCGTTACGGTCGAAGAACACATCCCGGCCGGGTTTCAATTGATCCCGCCACACCCCAATCCGTTCAATCCGGTTACGGTAATCCGGTACCGGGTTCCCCGGGAATGCCATGTAAGCCTGCGAATTTTCGATCTCCTCGGCCGCCAGGTCACTGTACTGTATGAAGGACGCAAATCCGCCGGAGAGCATCATTCAGTGTGGAATGGCCGAGATATCGCCGGAAACAGCGTTTCCAGCGGGGTTTACTTCTATTCCTTTGCCGCCGCCGAATACCGCACGAGGGGAAAATTGACCCTGTTGCGATGAAGATGCCCCCACAAGAGAGGTATACGACCGTGCATGGCATTTCCGGACATACCTCCTGACTGGGAGAACGAACGTCATCCCCCTGCCGGTGGAAAGCGGGCTCCATACCCGGTTGCGGCGAGACTCCGGATATCCCGGAACGATTGTACTTGGATACCGGAGTAAAAGTTTTTTTATTTACCGGAAGCGGAGAGGGTCTGACTGGAAACGCCCTTTCGTGGATTATCTCCGCCTTCCGGTTCCCCCGTCCTTTCCCAGCCGGGACGCAACCGTGAGCGCAAAGCCTGAAGTCCGGGAACACCCTCAGGTCGAATGGCGCCCCGGGTGAACATCGGAAGCTTACCCGTGTTCCGGATTCCGCGCGCAGACCGCATCGGACAATCCTGGGGACGCTCCGTTTGAACTGTAGTCAGAAAGGAACACCATCATGGATACAAGAGGAAGCGGAATTCTCCTGCACATCACCTCACTCCCCTCCCGGTTTGGAATCGGCGATATGGGACCCGGCGCATACGCTTTTGCCGATTTCCTGCAGAGTTCCGGTCAGGGGTTCTGGCAAGTCCTCCCGGTCAACCCAACCCAAATGATTCATGGAAACTCTCCATACAGCGCCATTTCCGCCTTCGCCGGGAACACGATCCTCATCAGCCTGGAGCAGATGGTCTCGGATGGTCTCCTCGCGGAAGAGGACATGGGAGATGTTCCGGACTTTCCCAACGATCAGGTGGATTACGCCGGAGTTACCACGTATAAGCAACGCGTTCTGGAAACCGCCGCCCGTAAATTCAGGTCCAATACCGCTCGTCGCCCGGACTATGACCGGTTCGTTTCGAGCAGCGCCCACTGGCTCGATGACTATGCCCGGTTTCTGGTGCTCAAGGGGAAATTCGAGAATGCGGTATGGAGCGACTGGCCGTCCGAATACCGTGACCGGCAACCCGAGGCCATGCGACGAACCGACAAAGATTTTGCGGATAGTATTGAGTCGATCCGGTTCCAGCAGTTCGTGTTCTACTCGCAATGGACCACGCTCCGCGAATACTGCAACAGCCACGGTATCCGCATTATCGGCGATATCCCCATCTATGTCAATTATGACAGTCCGGATGTCTGGACTCACCCGGCGAGATTCAAGCTGAACGAAAGCAGAAAGCCCGTATCCGTGGCGGGCGTTCCGCCGGATTACTTCAGCGAAACCGGCCAGCTCTGGGGCAATCCGGTCTATAACTGGAAGGTAATGCAGGAAAACCGCTATTCCTGGTGGGTGGACCGGCTCGCGCACAATCTCTTCCTGTTCGATCTGGTCCGGATCGACCACTTTCGCGGTCTGGTGGCGTTCTGGGAGGTCCCCTCGGGCGAAAAAACCGCCAAAAACGGCAAGTGGATGCCGGTCCCGACGGCTGATTTCCTGGATACCCTGCAGTCGAAGTTCCCCGAACTCCCGGTCATCGCAGAAGACCTGGGAGAGATCACCCCCGACGTTTACGAGATCATGGACCGGTACGGTTTTCCCGGGATGAAGGTGCTCCTCTTCGCCTTTGGGGATGACCCCTGGAAAAACCCGTATGCTCCCCATAACCATGTTCCCAACAGCGTGGTCTATACCGGCACCCATGACAACAATACTGTCCGGGGCTGGTTTGAAACCGAGGCGACCAAAGAGGACAAGGGCAGGCTCTTCAACTATATCGGACGCACAGTCACAGCGGAAAACGTGGTATGGGTGTATATCGATATGGCGGTCCGCTCGGTAGCCAACTGGGCCATCATTCCCATCCAGGATATCCTCAACCTGGGAGCCGATGCCCGCATGAACCGGCCATCCACCGCGGAGGGCAATTGGGGCTGGCGGCTCTCTCCGGATGCGCTGACCAGGGATGTGGCTGACCGGCTCCGCGGTATCACCGAAGAAACCGGCCGGCTCGCCGCGGTAGAACAGATGCAGGGACGTTGAAATGCTGTGAATTTCGCTTTCAAAGGTGGGGCAAGAATCAGCTCAGGTTTCTTGCACGCCAATTCGGAACATCGGATTCCCACTTCTTCATCTGACTTCCAACGAACCGAAAAAGACGCTCCTGGCAGGGAGCGTCTTTTTCGTAAGACCCGGGATGAAAAACGGGCAGGCAGGGCGCCCACTCGACTCCTGTGAGCAAACAAGGCCTGTGGAACACGATTGGCGCGAATCGTCCGGAACGTGATTGTTGATGCATGCCCACATACCACGTACGATTCAAGGTGTGAAGAAAGCACTCCTGCAAAAAATGAGAGCCAAACGTGGAAAAAGAGGCTCGGCAAGAAATTGTCTGAATTGGGATGCGCGGAAACACCCCAGGCGAATCGTACCGATTCGCCTGGGGCCACGGAGATATAGACGGGATGAACAGCTGATGAAAGAATCG
>JAWLHT010000010.1:0-37086 GCA_041690195.1 Candidatus Latescibacterota bacterium | reverse complement strand
GCTCGGTTCCCCCTCCCGCTGGAGAGAGGGGGCCCGGGGGTCAGTAACCGGCCAGAGCCTCCACTGACTTCTTTAGTACTCATACGTGTCAGTGGTTTTTCCTTATCTTTACGACAATGCCCCTCGTTCCCATCCGCAACAACTCGGGGCAAGCATTACCAGCCCCCGACCGCGAGCATCTCCCGCTTCTCCTGGAATACCCTTCGGCCTGAAGAATCGAGGACATCAATGTCAAGCCGGTGCATGCCGCGCCCGATACGGCCGGTGTCGAGGGCCAGACGACGCGTGGAGGCCAGGTCTCCGGAGGTTTCGGAGACCGGTTTCCCGGTACGGTCAAAGAGGGTGGCCCGGACTGAATGGCTGCCCGGTGAAACCGTGCCCGCGCCCAGGAGATCGAAAGAGAGAACGCAGGGCTGCCCGGCGATGAGGTGACGGGGCGCGCGGAGCTGGTGAAGGCGAGGCGAAGCGCACCGCACCAGGGCGATGTCGGCCAGATCGAGGGTGATCCGGGCTCCGTGGGGGAACCGGCTCTCGGCCAAGCCGAACTGGAGCGTGCGTGTGGATTCCCAGGCCTCGGGAAACGCGGAGCGCCCGATGAGGTCGGCGACCGGGATGCGGTACTGCGCCCATTTCCCGTCATGACCTCCCGCATCGAGGGAAAGATCGGCGGCCGCGCCCGGAGTGTAGGCGCGGGCGTTTATGCTGAACGGGATGTGACGGTCCGCATCGCCGCTGCGGCTGGTGCGGGCGCGGAGAGAGAATGCCAGAAAGTCGAACCGGAAAAGATCCAGGGTCCCTTCCGGGAATTCAGTGGTGAGCCGGGGCCAGCCAACCGGGTATTTGCCGCCTTCGCCGCCGTCCCGCTCATGGTCCACGGTCACGGCGAAACGCAGTGCTCTTTCCCCGGAAGCTGCATCGCGGCCGGTCAGGGCAGCCGTTCCCTCGGCGGTACCGCTTTCCCACCGTGAGAAATCCGCGCCATCCAGGGCGAAAACCTCGTCATCCGGGCCGACCACGACCGGTTTTTCTTCCGGCGCGCGGGCGCTGGTGTCCTGCACGAGCACGGAGGGGGCGGTGACGGTCCTCCGGGAAGGGTAGCGGTGGAGCCGGTCGGTGAGTCGTGCGATGCGCCAGCGCCATGCCCCGAAATCTTCCGGCGCGGCGAACCCGGTATCGAGATAGCGGTCCCGCACCCGGATGGAAGACCAGACCTCCTGAAGCAGCGCATGGCCGGTGCGTATCAGTCGTTCCAGGCCGGGGTCTCCCGAACCCTCGCGCTCCAGGAGGGCGCATTGCAGGGTGTAGAGATACCGGGCGTCGTCCATCCCTTCCCGGAAGCACTCCCAGTACACCGCCGGAATGAGGGAGCCGTCATCGTCCAGACGATTCCCGCAGCCGGAAACAGCGCTTCCCCGGAGATAATCGAAGGGGTCGGGCCCGGCCTGCCAGCGCCAGTGCCAGGGGATGAGTGCGGAATACCCGCTCCGCCACAGCCCGAATCCATAGGTCATCCGTCCTCCCCGGCGCATCACCGCGGGGTCCTTGATCTCCCCGGCGATATGGTTGGGGTAGCTCCAGCAGACGGGCGAACCGGAGGCGGCGGTCTCGTAGGGCAGGGCGAAGGGCTGTGAGCACCAGATATCCACATGGGGCGCATAGGCGTCGGCGTCGGCGCTCCGGGGGTCCTTGGTGATGTAGGTACGCACTCCGGCCTGTTTCAGGGCGGCATAGACCCGGACGCCGAACTCCCGGGCCGAGGGATGGACCTCATCCACCGGGCAGTAGATGAATTCCGGCCAGCCGTTGGCTTTCCGCTCCCGTTCGAACCGCATGACCGTTTCGGTGAGCCGGGAATAGAAGGCCTCGGGCGGCATTTTCCCCACGTTCCAGTGAGCCCCGACCATGCCGTCGGGCGTGGTGCTGTCATAGAGGGCGCGGACCACGCGGTCCATCACCACGGGAGCCGGTCCCCGTAACCCGGCCTTCCGCATGCGGTCCAGTTCGCCGGGGCGGGAGAGTTCCATCCAGCCCTTTGGACCGGGACGGAGATAGACTGTGGGAATCATGTCCAGGCCGTAGGAACGCATGGCGCGGAACTCCTCAAGGGCGCGCCGCTCCAGGCGTTCCCGTTCCGCCGGGGAGGCGTTCGCGGGCAGGGACTGGCTGTAATAGTAGGCGGAGTACCGCTTTTCCGGATCGGACCGGAGGCGGAAGCCGAGCACCCGCAGACGGAGCGGAATGGACGCCGCTTTCCCGGAAAGGTCGTCGAACACGGTCACCGTGCCGGTATACACCCCGGCACGGGCGTTTTCGGGGACATGGATGCGGAGCCACCACCGGGAACATTCCCCGGCGGGTGCGGAGTGGACAGTCGCCCGCTCCAGGAGTTCGGGTGTGCGTCGGTAGGTATCCTTCGATTGGTAGGAGGGATAGCGGATGTTCCAGTATGTCGCCAGCCGGACGTCCACTGCCGAAGCGGGAATGGTCCCGGCGGTTTCGCTCCGCAGGGGAGAGACCCGCACCCGAAAATTTTGCAGGTCCCGCGCCGGCCAGACCGCGAAGTCCACCGGCTCGTACTCGCCGGGTGTGGCGAAGGCGTCCAGCCCCCGGAGGCGCTCGTCGGGCCTCGGACGAGTGTTCGGCCAGACCGGCTCGGTGGCGTCCCGGCGGAAAAGCATGAACCCGAGCGTCCGCTCCTCCGGGGTGAGTTCCGGCTCGGGCGCGGTCTCGGCGAAGGGGACTTCCCGCCAGCCCTCCGGCACGGACGGCTGCACCCGCGCGGCGCGGTCGGGCGCGTTCCGGGAGGGCCGCACCCGGAGTTTGGACACGAGCCGCACCCCGGTGGACTTCCACTCCTGTCCTTCAACAGCAAAAGGCGCTGCCGCGCCGAAGAGTATGGACAAGGTCAGGTATATCGCGAATGTCCGCATGGTCGCCTCCCGGGAATAGCGTGAAAACCGGAATCTGACCGTAATATATCCCGCCGGGTGGGAATTGACAACCCCTATCGGGCGGGGAGAAAGGGAAAAGGAAGGCACAGGGGGGCAAAGACACAGAGAAAAAAAGGGGAAAACCGCAAGGGATAGGGCTCTTGTGGTGGCTGCACACCGGCACGGCACTTTTTTTCGCCACTCATTCCAATTCTCCTTGCATTCCTTCTCCCGGAGACGGATATTGCTGGAAGATACCTGACAACAGGTGTATTACTCCACCGAGGGAGGCCCCCTATGCGCTCCACGTTCCTGCTCTTTCCTCTCCTCCTCGCAATTGCCGCCAAGATGGTATCCGCCGAACCATTCGCGCCAGAGTTGTTCCGGATTGGCGCCCCATTTACGGTGCAGGAGGGAAACAATGACAACGGGATACGGATACCGGTCCTTATCGGCGGCGGACCGGCCACGGTGTACTTCGCCTTGTTCACAAAGGACCGTGCGGCCTCCATCCGGGACATCCGCGCCGGAAATCTTGGCTGGCATTATGTGAACCGCATCGATACCTGTATCTATGTTTCGCCTCCATACCGGCTTCCTTCGGGCAAAGGCGAAATCACATGGAACGGCCGGGACGAAAATGATTATTTGTGTCCGTTCGGGTCATACACCTACTATCTCTGCGGGCTCGCCGACTCGATACCGGCGGTAAAGGCGTTCTCCTTTCCGTCGGCTCGGTTCGACCGTTCGGCCGTGGTGATGGACGACGGCAGCGGGAATCCCCTTTCCAATCCGGTCTTCTTCTCCGCCGCCCGGCCGGTGGATGCTTCCGGGGAGACGTGGAACACCCGCGCCCGGAGGACGCTCGGCGGAGACCCGGAGGACGCTGCCCTGCTCGAAACCACCCGCTACCGCTCATACCCCGACCGGGGGCGCATGGCGGTTGACCCGAACGACACCCGTCGATTTTTCACCCAGTCGCTCGAACCCGGAAAAATGCTAACCCGGGCGTGGGAGTGGACCCCCAACGGAGACGCCATGCTCCGGACCCGATACTGGGGCGATGACGGGGACGGCTGGACCGGTGTTTCATCCGCCCTCGACCCGGAAACGGCGCCCTTCAGCGGCCCGGTGAGCGACGGGACGTATCTCTTTTCCACCGATCTCGCTTCGGGGGAATCCGGCGTCCGGCCAACGCTCGACTGTATTGATTACAGTGATGGTGCACTCGTTCAGCGCCGTGATCTCTCCCCGTGGTTCGGCGATGACACCGTACCGGATGAACTTGCTGGTAGCCCCTGGAACATCCTTCTGTCCTCTCCACGCTCCGCGCAGTTCCTTGCGGTCAACCCCCTTGCCGGGCTCGAAGATGCGGACTATTTCGCGGCATGGGAGAACGGCGTCGGGGACGGGTTCGCCGACACGCCCCCCGCTCCGGGCACGGCGCGAGGTACGGAAATGGACCGGAACGGATTCGCCCTCTTCGCGGAAAGCGGGCCCGCCATCGGGGTGCTCATCCCCGATGGCGCCGGCGCGGGATTCGTCTCCCTGTCCGGCGTGACTGGCGCTGGGCTGGACGGCATCCGGGTCGTGGACACCGGGTCGGCGTACGACGGCCTCTATTTCGGGGCGACGGACTCCGGTGGTGAAGTCCGGTACGCCGGGTACGACGTGTTCAAGGGAGTGGTCCAGTTTGGTGACGAACTCTGGGACTCGTATATACGTCTCCTCGGGCCCCGGAATGGCCAGGAACTGCGCGCCGGGACGGAGTATACGGTTATCTGGGAAGGAGGTGGATACGGCGATGTCCGCCTGGAGTTCTCAGAGGACGGGGGTGCGACCTGGAGCCTGATCGCGGACGGGCCATCCGGACGCTATGTCTGGCGGGTTCCAGACGTCCATTCATCGGATTGCCGTCTCCGGGTTCTTGCTGATAATTCGGGATTGACGGACACCTCATATCCCTTCACCATCTCCGGCCCGGTCGCGATTGCTGACGCCACCCCTCACGCCTTCGTGCTCCGTCAGAACACGCCGAACCCGTTCAACCCCTCGACGGCCATCTCTTTCACGCTCCCCGCGCCGGGGAATGTTTCGCTCGTGGTCTATGATGCGACGGGAAGGAAGGTGACCGAGCTTGTGCGGGGCTTCCATGCCGCCGGGGAACACTCGGCGGTCTGGAACGCGAAAGGCTGCGCCTCGGGTGTATACTTCGCGGTTCTCAAGGCGGGGGAGCGGACCGAAACCCGGAAAATGCTTCTGGTGCGGTGAGGAAGGGAGTCTTTCATCTTCTTTTATCCCATGCATCCTGCGCATCACAATTCAGACGATTTTTTGGAGGTCATCATGACTTTCCGCATCCTTCTCCCGCTCCTGCTCGCCGCCGCGACCGTCTCCGCCGCGCCGTTCGCGCCAACCCCGCTCCGGATCAGCGCGCCGACATACGTGTCCTATGGTTTCGATCTCGACCCGGTCACCATTCCCCTGACGGTGGACGGCGGCCCGGCTTCGGTGACGTTCGCCCTGTTCACGAGAGATCGCGCATCAGCCATCCGGAATATCCGCTCCGGTCATCTCGGTTGGCATTATGTGAACCGCATCGACACCTGCTTCTATCTCTCGCCGCCATACTCGTGCACGCCGGGTCAGAACACCGTAACCTGGAACGGCAGGGACGATGACGGACAGGTCGTCCCTCCTGGCGATTACACATTCTATCTGTGGGGAGTGGAAGCCGAAACGACCTCCGGGAAAAGCTGTGTGGATTCCCGCTTCCCCGGACTCGACCGCTCGGCGCTGGTCATGTACGACGGGTCGGGGAATCCCCTGGCCAACCCGGTCCTGTTCAGCGCGGCCCAGTCTCTCGACCATACCGGGGAGACATGGAACACCCGCGCCCGGTGGACGCTCGGCGGGGATCCGGACGACCTCTCCCTGCTCGAAACCACCCGGTATTTCACCCGTCCCGACCGGGGCCGCATGGCCGTAAGCTCCGAAAATCCCCAATTCTTTTTCACCCAGGCGCTCGAACCCGGCGCAGTGGTCACCCGGGCATGGCAGTGGATCCCCAACGGAGACGCGGTTCTTCGGACGAACTGGGGCGATGACGGAGACGGCGTGACCTCGGTTCCTTCCGGCTTCGACCCGGACACGGTCCCCTACAGCGGCCCCGTAACCGACCGGACCGGTTATCTCTTTTCCACCGTTCTCGCCCCGGGGAACACGGGCTCCTTTCCGGCGCTCGATTACATTGACCCGGCGGACGGGACATTCATAAAGCGGCAGGACCTTTCCCCGTGGCCGGAAACGGAGGGGACGCCCACCGAGCTGGCGTACCGGTACGGGCGGCTGCTCCTGTCCTCGCCCGGATCGGTGATCTTCCGGGCGGTTGAGCCGGTGGCGGGACTCGATGACGAAAGCAATTTCATCCAGTGGGAAAACGGGGTGGGCGACGGGTTCGCCGATGGTGTTGGCGTTCAGGGGACGCCTCGCGGTGTTTCGATGGATCAGAACGGATTCGCCATCTTCGCGGAGAACGGTCCCGCGCCCTCCATCGGGGTATTTGCGCCCGACGGTACCGGAGTTGGATACTTCTCTCTGTCCGGCCTAACCGACGGTCTGGCTGGCGGTCTGCACATTATTGATACGGGCAGCCCCTTCGACGGTCTCTATTACGCCGGAGGTGACAGCGCGGGCGTACGGTATGCGGGGTACGACGTGTTCAAGGGCGTTTTGAGCGGGAATATCGATTGCTTCGGCCCTCCCGTATCCTTCACCGAGCGCCCGACTTCCGACCCGTTGTCGCCGGGAGCCACCGTTGACCTCGCATGGAACTACTGCGGGTGGTATATGAACAATGTAACGGTGCGGATTCTCGTCTCGTTCGATAACCGTCAGACCTGGGTCTCCCTGTCGGACAGCACTGCATCTCAGGGAGAGATGGAATGGGTTGTCCCTCCAGTTTCCTCTTCCGTCTGCTGGCTGCGTATCAATGACTTCCATACCGATGAAATTTATGAAACATGGGGTCCTTTCATCATCTCCGGCCCGGTCGCGGTCTCGGATGACGCTCCCCGAGCCTTTGCGCTCCGCCAGAACACGCCGAACCCGTTCAACCCATCGACCACGCTTTCCTTCACCCTCCCCGCGCCGGGAAACGTCTCCCTCACGGTCTACGACGCCACGGGCCGGAAGTTCACGGAGCTTGCACGGGGGTTCTTTACCGCCGGAGAACACTCGGCGGTTTGGAACGCGGAAGGCTGCGCTTCGGGGGTGTACTTTGCTGTGCTGAGGGCGGGGGAGAGGTCGGAGACGCGAAAAATGCTCCTGGTGCGGTGAAACGGGTATCATTGATGCGGGAAAGGGTCTCAACCGAGTATCCCGGTATAACCATCTTATTACTGCGGGAGATACCGATGCATATGCGGTGTGTATTGCTCTTTATCCTTTTGTGTTCCGGCATCGTGTCCGCGGAAAGCTGGACTTCGCATGTCAGCCATAACAGTATCCAGAGCATTGCGTTTGAGGGAGACTATGTCTGGTGCGGCACCACCGGGGGAGTAATCCGGTGGGACAAAAGAAACGGCGTATTCCTGAATTACTCGAAGCGGGACGGCCTCGTCTCAGATGATGTCCGGGCGGTCGCGGTGGACTCGTCCGGCCGGAAGTGGTTCGGAACATCCGCCGGGGTGAGCGTGTTCGACGGCGCATCCTGGACCACTTATAACACGGGGGACAGATTGGCGGACGATGATGTCAGGTCCATCGAAATTGCACCCGACAGCCGTGTATGGGTCGGCTCTGCGTTTGGAATATCGATGTTCGATGGGGAAACGTGGCAAGCGTGGACTGAAGGGCAGATGTCTCCGGGGCCGAGCCGGTCGCTTCGGGATGTATCGTCCATTGCGTTCGGGACGAATGGGGCTGTATGGTGCACGGCGGGATACTACGATAGTCAAATACAGGTGCTCTGGAGATTCGACGGCGTATCCTGGCAACCGGAGGGTGTAGCGAAAACCGTTCGGACCGATGGCGCGGGAAATGTATGGTATACCCGATACGTTGGATTCACCATCGATTCCCTGGAGCGGTATTCCGGGTCGGCTTGCGAGTATCCCGGCTATACCGGAACCGCCCGCGAGTACACCGACATTTCCATCGACCGGAATAATACGGTGTGGCTGATCAGGCGTCATGCCCCCGTGATGAATACGATTGAAGACATTGTGTGGTATGATGGTTCGTCGTGGGGCTTTGTCGACCGCCCGGGATGGTTGGGAGGAAGTATGAAAACAATCCGGACCGATGCGGAAGGAGTTGTGTGGGTAGGAGCCGATGAGGGATTGTTCAGTTTCGACGGTGACAAATGGAAACGATTTTTTCAGGGCTTGGCGCACAACCAAATCTCAGAGGGCATAATCGACCGGGACAACATACTATGGGCTGTTTCAAGGGGTATGGCCGCCACCTATGACGGCGTTCAATGGGAGTCATATGCCAATGAGGATGATTTTCTGAGAGATTATCCGATCGCATCCATTGCGGTGGATGACCGGAATGTGAAATGGTTTGGAACGGAAGCCGGAATCGTCCGGTTCGATGGCCGTTCCTGGTCCCTGATTCCCTATTCGGAAGAGGAACCCGGGATGTACGCCGAAACGCTGGCGGTTGACCGCTCTGGAACGCTCTGGTGTACCTATACCAAAGAATGGCGGGCATATATAGCGAGTTATGACGGGAGCGAGTGGCTGTTGCACAGCAATGAGAACCTGCTCGCCGCAAACTGGGCGCGGGATATCGTGGTAGACCGGGAAGACCGGAAATGGGTATGCACGAACAAGGGACTGGCTCAATATGACGGTCACGAATGGACGCTATATGAATTCCCGGATGGGAATACTCCCTCCGGAATTCCCTACTCGGGATATTGCGACCCTCAAGGCACTCTCTGGTTCGGGTACTCTTCACACCTGTGCTGTTTTGACGGAGAGACATGGCAGATGTATCGGTTGCCGGGTACGGAGTCGATTCGTTCGATTGCCCGTGACCGGAACGGGATTCTCTGGCTTGGAAGCTTGGACGGCGTGACACGCTTTAATGGCCAGTCATGGCAGATCCTAACCCCGGCTGATGGGCTGGTGAACGGAACGGTGAACCTGGTCCTGGTTGATGAGAACAACACGAAATGGTTCGGCACGCTGGGTGGATTTTCGGAATACCAGGACAATACAACGGTTGTATCCGGAGAAAAAGATCAGCCGGAACTGCTTTCATTCATAACATATCCCAACCCATTCAATCCCTCGACCACGCTTTCCTTCATGCTCTCCGCGCCGGGAGAAGTCTCGCTCAGGGTGTACGATGTCACGGGTCGAAAAGTCACCGAATTAGTCCGGGGGTTCTTCTCCGCCGGTGAACACTCGGCGGTCTGGAACGCGAAAGGCTGCGCCTCGGGGGTATACTTCGCGGTGCTGAAAGCGGGTGAGCAAACCGAAACCCGAAAAATGCTCCTGGTACGGTGAACGCACGAAAGGATTTGTATGCGATACGTATTCATAATTTCGGTTCTCTGCCTGTTGCTGTCGGGCAAAGAATCTCTTGCTCAGGGGGATTGGTCAGCATATCTCTGCGGGGACACCATTCAGGACATGGCAATTGCCGGTAACAATATCTGGTGTGCCACCGAAGAGGGCGGAGTTGTCCGGTGGAACCGGCAGGATGAAACATTCCGGCAGTATACCACGCTGGATGGCCTTCTAACCAATACCGTGCAGGCGATAGCGGTTGACCGGGAGGGGACCGTCTGGATCGGAACAGCCCGGGGAGTTCAATGTTTCGACGGCGATGGCTGGAAAACGTATACGGTAGCGGACGGTCTCGCGGAAAATGATATTTGCGGTATTTTCGTGGATTCGAGAAATAACAAATGGTTCTATAACCAGTGGCTTGGTAGCAGGGGCGCTACCCGCTTTGACGGCAGCACATGGGAAGTATTCAACTGCGAAAAATATCCGCTCCTCGGCCTGGATAACATTAAGTGTGTTTCGGAATCCCCGGATGGCGCAATCTGGTTCGGCAGCGGAGGAGGCGCATCACGTTTCGACGGCGAGTCCTGGACGCTCTATCGGGATGAAATGGAACCCATCCATTACGGGGTGCTTTCGATCAGCTTCACCGATGACGGTTCAGTGTGGTTTGGAGGACACTGGGGCGTTCTGCGGTGGAACGGAAACACAAAAACGTACTACAACGTTATGGAACTCCTGGGATACCATGAACCGTATAACGGGCTTATCAACGAAATTTTTTCGGTCATGGAGGACAACCGGGGTTCGCTGTGGTTCAGGAACCATGATCATCTGATTTCTTTCGACGGTGCGAAATGGACGGAAACTCTCGGACCACATAATTCCCCTGCAACCAGGAGTGCGGCAGTAGATGAGGACGGTACGCTGTGGATCGGTAGTGACTGGCATTCAAAAGGCGGCGGATTGTACCGATATGACGGAGATACCCTGAAACAATTTTGCGCGTATCCGAAATATGTACAATGTTTCGCCGAAAGCGGGGATGGTTCGCTCTGGATAGGCGGTTATGAGGGATTATATCGTTTTGCGGGAGAAACCGCAATCCGGATTACCCTGCCCGGAGCGCTGGAGGATGATCGCGTATATTCCGTGACTTTTGACCGGGATGGTGTCCTCTGGCTGGTACTCTCCGGCGAAGAACATGATCCGAATTCGACTTACACCGCCAGGACTCAGGGGAAAGTCGCTTCGTTCGACGGGCATGAATGGACCGTTCACGAGCCGATGTGCGGTTTCGGCTGGATTCATACCACCGTTGTGGTGGATCAGGCGAACGTGAAATGGGTTTGCGGATATGCCGGACTCTGGTCTTTCGACGGAATCTCCTGGAAGTCCCATATGCCCGGTGAAAACGGCATGCCGGCAACCGGCAGCGAGGCCGTATTCGATGTCGCGGTTGACCGGGACAACATGGTATGGATCACTCTCCCGAACAGTCCGCCGGCATGGTTCGATGGGGAAACATGGAATGTGGAACCGGAAATGTGGGACTCGGTTTCACTCAGGGGAATGAAAAAGATTGCGGTCGATGCAAAAAACAACCTCTGGTTCAGCACTGATGGAGGCGTCATCTTCCAATATGATCGCACCCGCTGGATAGTACACTCAGATATCGCCGCGCTGGATGGGATTGCCGTGGATGGCAATAACAGTGTATGGGCCTCGGAGAGAAACGCCATTCTTCGTTATTCCGGCAGTTCCTGGGAACGGCTGGCCCCAATCGGGATTCTCGAAGAGGCAAGGATCAAAGGAATATTTGCGGACAGTCGAGATGGTCTGTGGTTTGCCCTGGATGATGGCTTGCTCAAATATGAGCCGTCCATACTGTCGGTGGTGAACCATCATCATATTCCCCAATCACTTCCGCAACTGCACACCCATCCGAATCCCTTCAATCCTTCGACCACGCTTTCCTTCACCCTCTCCGCACCGGGGAATGTAACCCTCACGGTCTACGATGTCACCGGCCGGAAAGTGACGGAACTGGTCAGTGGATTCCATGCCGCCGGGGAGCACTCGGCGGTTTGGAACGCGGAAGGCTGCGCTTCGGGGGTGTACTTCTCGGTGCTGAGGGCGGGGGAGAAGCGGGAAACGAGAAAAATACTCCTGGTGCGGTGAAAGAACCTTCCCCCGCTCACACCGGAGCGGGGGAAAGTGGCGGAATTGACTGGAAAGGGTCCCATGGGGGCCTTTTTCATTTCCGGAGCGCGGCGGCGATTTCCCGGGCGGTTTTTTCGCCGGAGAGCAGCATTCCGCCGAACACCGGCCCCATGCGGTAGGACCCGAAGCAGGCATTGGCCGCCATGCCGCAGACGTAGACGCCGGGGAATGCGGAAGCCCGCCGGCGGGACGAGTCGCGCTTACCGGAACACGTCCACCCCCGCAACGCGCATGTGCAGGGAGTAGAACCCGGTCCCGCAGGCGAGAAAGAGGGTCCGGTTATCCGGGCCGCCGAAGCAGAGATTGGCGGCGGTCTGCGGGACGGGGATGGTTTCGATGAGCGTTCCGGCGGGATTGAAGACGAGCACCTCTTCGCCCCGGACCGTGATATAGACATTCCCCTCGCGGTCGATGGTCAGTCCGTCGAAGCCGTACGGAGCGAACAGCCGCTTGTCCCGGAGCGTGCCGTCCGGATTGATGGTCCAGGCGAAAGTCTGATGGTTTTTGTTGTCGGCAACATACAGGATCGTGCCCTCGGCGTTCCCGACGATGCCGTTGGGGATCTGGATGTCCTCGATGACGGGGATGACGCGCTGACGGTCGGGGGTGATGTAGAACACCCGTCCGCCGCCGATCTCCGAGGGGCGGCGCCCCCAGTCCGGGTCGGTGAAATAGATGCCGCCCCGGGGGTCGATCCAGAGGTCGTTGGGGCCGTTGAACCGCTTGCCCTCGAATTCTCCGGCGATCACCCTGATCGTGCCGTCCCGATGGAGCGCCAACACCTTCCGGGTTCTGCCGGAACAGGCGATAACCGCGCCGTCCCGGTCCACATAGGTCCCGACTGCATGGAGCGAATCCGCCTCCACCTGCCGGACTCCGGATTCCGGCGACCAGTGGAACAGCTTCCCGCCCCGGGAATCGGTGAAGAAGACCGTTCCTTCGGGGGTCACCGCCGGGCCCTCGGTGAACACGAACCCGTCCCCGAGCAGTTTCAGCTCCGCGCCGTCCGATGTGACCCGCCGCGTATTCACGGCCGTGTTTTGTTCCTTCCGTCCCGATGACTCCGATGAATGAAACGCATTGCCGCCACAGGAAAGCACGGCCAGGATGCTTACAGCTCCGAACAGCTTGAGAAAAGATGCCTGGGACATGATACATACTCCGTCGGTGATGCCGGAATCCATCTCCACCGGGGTGGATGATTCAGGTTCTCCTGTGATGAAATGAATGGTTGGCCGGGAAAATCAACGCGCCCCCGGTTCTCGTCTGTCACCTCAGTCCTGTCGTCCAGAGCTGGGGTGTGGAAAGAGGGGTGATCAAGGGGGTTGAGCTGTTTTTTCGGAGATGCCGGTATCCTCCATGAGGCGCTTTCTTCCGGTTTCGATTATGATGTGTGGGGGGCAGGAACATGTCTCCTGAATGAAAGACGCTCGTTGCCGTGAATCGGACGCAAAAAAAAACTCTCCCGCGGGTGCGAAAGTGCGGGAGAGTAGGGGTAACCGGTGAATCACACTTCCCCGTGGAGTGGAGCTATTCCACGCCGGGGGCGGGACGCGCCTTGACCTGCGGTTGGGTGCGGGCCTTGATTTTGGCGTTTTCGGTGGTGATGATCTCGATGAGGTCGCGGCCGCCGAAGATCATCGCCCAGACGGAGACGCCCCAGAATACCACGCCGAAGAAAAAGAACAATCCCATCCAGAACCAGGTGAGCGCCATGTCAGGCCTCCTGTTTGAGCAATGCGGTGATATCCTTCGGGGGGCTGAACTTCTGGCTCACGAGGGAGCCGACCACCATGCCGAGCGCGCCGAGTCCGAAGGAGATGAACCCCGAGTAATTTGACTTGGCGAACACGGTCAGCCAGGAGGGAATGCCGGACTGGACCTCCGAAAGGATCAGGAACGCGGTCGGGGCGAAGGCGCCGGTGATGAGCGAAGTATAGGCTCCCACATTGTTGGCCTTCTTCCAGTAGAGCCCGAAACCGATGGCGGAGAGCGCGCCCGCGGTGTAGATGTTCCCCGTGATGAAGATGTACTTGAGCGCGATGTCCGGCATGGTGTAGAAGAGCCCGAAGATCACGAGATAGATGCCGATGAGCACCACCCAGAGCCGGGTGATGTTCATGACCGCTTTCTCGGAGAGTTTGGCGCCGAAGAGGAGCGCGATGACATCGCGGGTGATCACCGAGGCCCAGGTCAGGAGATAGGCCGAATAGGTGGACATGGAGGCCGCGAGCATGCCCGCCACGAGGATGCCGATCACGCCGGTGGGGAGCACGGCCCCGAGCATACGGGGAACCGCCGAAAGAGATCCCTCTCCGGTCAGGCCGGGAAACATGGTGAGCGCCACGATACCCCAGAGCATGGGGATCATGGCCCGTCCCGCGAAGGTGAAGCTGGCCACGGTGAATACCCGTTTGCCGGTCTTGGGACTTTCCGCCGAGAGCGCCCGCGCGGTTCCCGGTGCCCAGAGCGCCGCCGCGGCGAAATTGGAGAGCAGCATCCAGATCACGAACGTCCAGCCCAGGTCCACGCTGGCGAAGGGATTGAACCCGCTCTCTCCCAGGCTCGAGGTGACCGCCTGCGCCATCTGGGGGATGGTCACCGCCTTGAGGGCGAAGATGGTGGCCAGAAGCATGCCCACGCTCATCACCGCGAACTGCATGTAGTCGGTGAACACCACGCTGAGCATTCCGCCGAACACCGTATAGAGACCCACCGCCACGAGCATGATGATCATGATGGTGGTCACCCCGGTGTCGCCGAACCCCATGGCGTGGCTGAGAAAGACCCCGTCGAGCTTGAGGAACACGCCCATGTTCAGGACACCGCCCGCAAACAGGATGATCCCGCCGAGAATGCGGATGGGACGGTTGTATCGGAGTTCGTAAAATTCCGGAACGGTCATGACCTTCAGCTTGCGGAGCCCCTCGATGATGAAGCCGGTCTGGCCCACCAGGAGGTAGGCGGTGAGCAGAATGAGTCCGACCACCATGGCCGAGAACCCGTTGGTGTACCCGTTCTGCCCCATGTACATGATGGTGACCGTCCCCAACTCGGTGGCGATGAGGGTCGCGGTCCCCAGCCCAACCCGAAGCCGGCGCCCGGCCACGAGATACCCGGAAAGGTCGTCCACGAACCGCTTGGCATAGAGTCCGATTGCCACGGTCAGGGAAAGATACCCGATGATAATGGTCCAATCCAGCCAGGTGAAATTCATGCTGCCTCCGTTGGTATCCCCTGGGTGAAGGTTTCAGTCGATTATTGGAACAATATGAGTATTCATCGGGGAGAGCGCAACAGGATTCGGCATGGAATGCTCCCGGGGGAAACGGACTCCGAAAGCGGCGCTCATGCCGTCGCACGGCCACCCCCCGGCGGCTTGACCCGGACCGACCGCGCCGAAGTTCCCACCCGCGTCTCCTTTCCCGGAAGGCAAGGCCTGGAAGAGATTCGGGATCATGCTCAATCCGCAACCCTCCGCTGTCAAAAAAAACCGTTGCCCCGGAGGAGGAGAGTCGGCATTATTCGTTTGCCGGTGACGATATACAGAATGGCTTGTGCGCGGGAGCCGGAAGTCAGGAGGCAGGAGAAAAGACCATGGCGTAAGCGACGCCCTCTGCCCGTGGGTGCGATTCAGCCCATCTTTTCCCTTGGACTTTGGGCTGTTCATCCCCGCTGTGCCTTTGCCCCGCGCCTCGCTCTCATGACACAACGGAGGACCCGTGCTCGAATACATCAAGCGCATACAGGCGCTCGCCCAGTGCGGGCTGGCCTATTCCGAAAACCAGTACGACATCGAACGCTACGAGGAACTGCGGGCCCTGAGCGTGGAAATGGCGTCGCGTCTCTCCGATACCCCGGTGGAACTGGTGCGCGGTCTCTTCGACCACGAGAGCGGTTATCAGACGCCCAAACTCGATGTCCGCGGGGTGGTTCCGCGCGGGGGGAAGCTGCTGTTCGTCCGGGAGCGCCTTGACGGGCTCTGGACATTTCCCGGCGGGTGGGCCGATATCGGTCTTTCCCCCCGGGAAAACGTGTCGAAGGAGGTCCGCGAGGAAGCCGGACTGGAGGTCGAACCCCTGCGCCTTCTGGCCGTGCTGGACAAAAAGTGCCATCCGCATCCACCCTCGCCCTGGCATACCTGGAAACTGTTCATTCTCTGCTCCGATCCCGGCGGAGAGCCGGGACCCGGCCCGGAAACGCTGGATGCCCGCTTTTTCGGCCCGGAGGAAATTCCGCCGCTCTCACCGACCCGCCTCACTCCCGGGCAGGCGGAACTGATGTTCCGGCTGACGGAAGAAGAGGGGGCGGCGACTGTGTTCGACTGATACCGGGTACATCCCGGTCCGGACAAAGCGGACAGCGTAACGCATCACCCGCATGGTTTCTCCCCGGATGTCCCGATTTCAAAAAAAGACTTGCGTTCGAGTAGATTTACCCTTATAAATAATAATGGGTTTCGGAATCGGCCATTCACGGGAGGGAGCACATGTACTGGAAAACGGGAATCGGCATCATTCTTGCCCTTGCCGCAACGCTCTGTTCCTGCGCGACCGCCGGGAACCAAGCGCTCCGGACGGGGTTCGGCGGCATGCTGATCCGGGCGCTTCTCGAGCCCTCCCGGGAGCCGTTCCGTGTGGCGGACCTGAATCCCGCGGCCTACGCTTCGCTTCCGGATTCGCTCAAGGCGCGCCTGGCCGTCTGGGAGACCCGTGCCACCGGTTTTCGTTCGCGGCTCAGTCCGCCGGGAAGCGTGGCGGGCATTGCGGAGGGTCCGGAGGTCAGGGCGATATATGAAACCCGACAGGCGCTGGAGCGCGCCATTTTCATCCTGTCGGATGACCCGGATATCGGGGATGCCGCCGCGGATTATGTCATCCGGGCCAAAATCTACTCCGACTGGCAGGGGGTCAGTATTCCGCCGCTGGCCGAGGCGGTGTACGCCGAGCGGTTTACCGAAGACCCGGCGCTGCGTCCCGCCCTGCTGCTTTTTCTCCTGCACCGCTACCGGTGCGCCTATGAGGCTTTGATCAAGGAGGGGGAGATCATTCCCACCCGGGAGTACCGGGACAAATACCGGGAAACGCTCCGGCTCGCCCGGGAGCATCCCGACCCGCTGGTCGGCCTCGTGGCGGACGATTTCGACGCTGTTCCCGGGAATGTCAGCATCCCGCCCCGCTTCACCGGTGGACCGGTGCATCCGCGGGAGAACGCGCCGGAGTGAAAAGTGAGAAGAGGGACAAAGGCACAGACATTACAGCTCTCTCACTGCGGACCCCTGCGTCCTTTTTGACGCAGTGATTCACCCCGCCGCTATCCCGGAATTCTTTACGTTTCGGCCGTGCATTCGTGTATATTCCTTTACGGTTATCCGGTTACGTCGGCAGAGTTCAGGCACGATACCTGCGCAGTTGAAAAAATCATGCGTTTCCGCCGCCCCCGGCGACATCTGCAGCTCACCAAATCCGATACCCGGGTAATCTTATTCCTGGCGTCTTCTCGCCCTGGCGTGAGACATGGCTTGTTCACCAGAACGGGACCATCCCTCAGTATGCTCTCTTTTTTCCTCAAGGGACTCCTTGTCGGGTTCTCCATCGCCGCGCCGGTGGGGCCCATCGGTTTGCTCTGCATACAGCGGACGCTTTCCGGGGGACGGTTGCGCGGGTTGCTCACCGGGCTTGGCGCGGCGGGCGCCGATGCCGTGTACGGAGGCATCGCGGGGTTCGGCCTGAGCGCGGCGGCGGGGGCGCTGGTCGGCGCCCGGGAATGGATCGGGCTGTTCGGCGGGATGTTCCTGCTCTGGCTCGGGGCGCGGACCTTCATGGCGCCGCCGGCAGCGGGTGCGGCCGAGTCTTCCGGACGCGGACTGGCCGGAACCTTTCTCTCCACATTCTTTCTCACTCTGACCAATCCCATGACCATTCTTTCCTTTGCCGCGGTGTTCGCCGGACTGGGGATCGCCGGGAGCGGGGGAGACCGCTTCTCCGCGCTGGCGCTGGTGTCCGGAGTATTTATTGGCTCCGCGGCCTGGTGGCTTCTCCTGAGCGGAGGGGTGTCGCTGCTGGGACGAGCGCTGACTCCCGGGATGCTCCGTCTGACCAACCGAGTCTCCGGAGCGGTCATTGCCGGGTTCGGGATTGCCGCGCTCTCCGGCGGACTGGGGTAGGGAATCCAACCCACGGCTGTTTTTCCGAAAAAAAGGGAATCACCGGACAGAACCGTCCCGCATGCCGGAGCATGCGGAGTGATCGGGAAAGGCCGTTCCACGGACACAAAAGAGAAAAATATCTCGAATTATTTGCCGATTTATTGAACGGGAAGGTGATGGGCCGGATGAAAGGACTGGGCTTGACAAGTGGGGAAAGCCTGGCTATATTGTGACAAATAAGTTTGTTACACAAACATGTCTATTATGCAACCTGTACAACATTCCCCCTCCGGCGCGTTCCATGACTGGGACCGCGCCGCGCACCCCGGAGGCACTCCCATGCACACTTCCCCCTGGATGACTGTCGACCGGCTCCACCTGCTTGCCGACGTTGACCGTACAGTCCACGAGCCCGCCCGGCTCATGATCCTGGGCGCACTCTCTCTCACCGGGAGAACGGACTTTGTCACACTCCTCCGTCAGACCGGACTGACCCGGGGCAATTTGTCCTCCCACATGACCCGTCTGGAAGAAGCGGGATACATCGAAGTGGAGAAGCGCTTTGTCGAGCGCATTCCCCAGACCCTCCTGCGCCTGACCGAATCGGGCCGTGAGGCCTTCGAGGAGTACCGCCGGCGCATGCTCCGGGCGTTGGGATGATGCTTCCGCTGGTCGGGAAGCGGTTCCGGGCGGAGTCTCAGGGCAGTGGCCTGGCGCACCGGGTATGGTTCCCCCCAAAAAAAAGGGACAGCTCCAAGCCGTCCCTTTCGGAATCCCGGTGATTCTTTCCGCTCAGTACTTCTTGCCTTCCTGACGGATGGTCTTGAAGTCGAGATTGCGGGTGAAACGGAACAGTTCGCCGTCGCCGGGCGCCAGCTCGAATTCCACGAGCTGCTTGCCGGGCTGGGGCTGGAGCCATTTCTCGTTGATATCGGCGTAGGTGATGTTGTCGCCCCCGGTGCGCTCGGAGTACATGTAGTAATCGTAGGCCTGGGCGATCTTGTTGCGGTTCTTTTCGGAGAGGATTTCGGTGATGGGCATGTTCACCCAGGCGCCGGTACTCCGGTCGAACCGCTCCACCTTGGAGAGGGGGAACTTGCGGCGGATCTCCATGGCCACGATCTGCCCGCCCTCCCAGTTGGAGTTGGACACCATGGCATACTCGATGCCCTCGTCGTCATGGAACGTGCCGAGCACCAGCCCGGGATAGCCGTGGTTGGTGACCTGGATCCAGTGCTCGGGCGGAATGGTTTTGGTGTCGCGGGGCAGCGGCTCGGTATGGAAAACATCCACCGGCGTAAGCTGCATGAGCACCGGACCGAGAACCTTCAGCTCGGCGTTAATGGCGGCCACATCGCGCCCGACCTCGTTCAGCTCGGAGGTTCCCGGCTTGAACATGGCCCCGGTCCAGAACCACTGCACGCCCTTGAGACCGTAGGCAAGTGAGGTGTAGACGCTCTGACGGATGCGCTGACGGTTGTCCGGGCGGTACTTGGGACCTTCCGGGCCCCAGCCCCACTGCGCGGCGGCCTGGCTGTCCGCTTCGAGGTAGAGCACAAAGGGGATTCCGGCCTTTTTGGCGGCGGCGCTGTAAAGCTCCAGCTTGGTGAAATGGCCGTGCTGTCCCCACCAGTACTGGTAGTAGTCATAACTCAGGAAGCGCGGCTTGATGACTTCCATGTAGCTGGAGAGGTACTCTCCGCCGAGGGAGATGAGATTGCTGTAGTCGGCATGCTCCGGGTCGGCGGCGCGGTAGGCGTCATGGAGCTTCTTCAGGGCCGGAAGGTTGTGCAGCGGCTCGTCGATGATGTGATATCCCCAGAGCGCCGGATGATTCTTCACTGCGGACGCCTGCTCGGGGAGAACGTCGTTCACCATGAGCGTGATGCCGTACTTCCGGCAGAGGTCCAGCTTGTCCTTGCCGCCATCGATGACCGTAAAGCCGGCGTCGGCCAAGGCCTTCACCCGGGCTTCCGGACTATCGGCCTTGTAGAAGGAGCCGAAGGAAAAGACCATGAAATCCTTCAGTTCCCACTCGGCGGCGGCGGCGCCCGCGGAGAGCATCATAACCGTGAGCACGGCATACAGAACGGGTTTGCGCATGCGTGTCTCCTTGTATTGAGAACGGGGAGTTTCGGTGTCATGACACCGTGATGACTCGATTTCGGGAGTAATGTACGAAATCCCGCCGTCTGGGGCGAGTGATTTTTCCTCCGGGACGTCCGGGAAACGCTCCGGGCCGGGCCGGAACCGTACGGGAAGCGAAGAAAGGGGAACACCGCGAATCCTTGATATTCCATTTTGGAATAGTTTATATTGTCTTCAGTGGCCGCACCATATAGACCATCGTGGGTTGGGGTGTAAGAAGGGTGAGTAAGGGGTGAGTTACCGCCGAAGCAGCCAGGCTTCCCCAATAAGCTAACTCACCCCTCGGTCCCCTCTCTCCAGAGAGAGGGGATCACTAAATGTGAGACATTGAGTTACACAATATGCCAAAGGCGTGGCGCACGTACTGACACCCGTTTTTCCGAAACCAGCGCTGGGAGGATAACATGCTGGATATTCTCAGATTTGTCTGCCGGACGGTATTGATACCGCTGCTTTTGCTGGCCGGATGCTCCGGCGACAGCGGGACCAACGCGGGGGAACCCGGGCCCGAAGCGCCCTCCGCGCTTTCCGCGGAAGCCAGTCCCCCGTCCAGGATCGACCTGGTCTGGACGGACAACTCCGGGGGTGCGGACGGGTTCGTTATCGAGCGGAAGACGGAAGGGGCGTTCGCCCCGGTAGACACGGCCGGAGCCGGGGCTTCCGCGTACGCCGACAGCGGTCTCGCACCGGGAACGTACACCTACCGGGTCGCTGCACTGCGGGGAGGACTGACATCCGGCTATTCCAACGAGGCCTCCGCAACGCTGGAAACGATACCCGCCGCCATTGTCGCCGACCACTCCGCGGCCCGTTTCGGGATCGTTCCCGAATCCCGGATCGCCCAAGCGAAGGAATCGCTGCACATCGCCTATGGCCATACCTCCCACGGCAGCCAGATCATCACCGGGATGACCGGGCTGACCGGTTTCCGAGGAGCCGCGTACTCCTTCAATGCGGGCGGGACCGGCGGAGCGCTCGACCTGCGGGATACCCCCTTCAGCGGCGCGTACGACTTGGGCAATCCGAACCGCACCGCCTGGGCCGGGGCCACCCGCGCATATCTCGACGCCAACCCCGAGGTGAACGTGGTGATGTGGTCCTGGTGCGGGCAGGTGTCCACCGCGACAGCGGCGGATATCGACACCTATCTCTCCCTCATGGATGAACTGGAGCGGGACTATCCGGCGGTCCGGTTCGTCTACATGACCGGACATCTGGACGGGGCCGGGCTTTCCGGCAACCTCCACCTCCGCAACGAGCAGATACGGGAATACTGCCGGGCCAACGGCAAGGTGCTCTACGACTTCGCCGATATCGAGAGCTGGAACCCGGACGGGGTGTGGTTCGGCGACCGAAACCCCACCGACAACTGCGATTATTTCGAGGACGGCGTAAAGAGAAACTGGGCTCTGGAATGGCAGACGGCCCACCAGGAGGGAGTGGACTGGTACTCCTGCTCCGCGGCGCACTCCCAGCCCCTGAACGCCAACCTGAAGGCGTACGCCGCATGGTGGCTCTTCGCCCGGCTGGCCGGGTGGACACCCTGACGGGAGAGGGCTTGTCATTACTCAAGCTTTGGGACGGGGTGATTGGGTTGTCCGGAGAGCTGAAAAACCGTCGAAGTCAGCATGAAAACGGGTCATTTTCGTGTACCGCGATTACCCTCTCAATCCAGTGAGAGGGATCCATGCAGGCTTTGCCTGCACGGGTAAAAGAAGGGGATGACTCGATGGGAGACTATGAGTTGTACGACACGTCAAAGGTTCGGCCCACGTACAGCAATCACCTGCACCCGTTCTCCCATCTTCAAAAAAATTGGGTAATGACAAGACGGAAGGGGAGGGGGGCCGTTTCCCGGAAAACCCATCCGGAACGGGGATTGCACCGTTATTTCTTCTGACCCGGGATCTGCTCGCACCAAAAAAAAAGTTATTGATTTATATTTCTATGCATATATATTATTCAAGAGCTTGACGCCGGAAGCGCCCGCTTCCGGCCGGATGTATTCTCTCGCCTCCCGGTCCGCACTCCGGGTTTTCTTCGTCCCTCCAATCCCACGGTACCTGTTATGAGCCATCTGCATGCACTTTCCTCACCCCGGCAGAAAACATTCATTGCCGACCGGGCCCGGTGGCAGTGGACAGCGGCTTTCCTGTTCGTGATTATCCTGGTATTGCACGGCACGTATCTTCGTCTCCGGCCCGCCAATGAGATTCCCACTCTGGACTGGGTGGTCCTCGCACGCCTTCTGGCTTGCGGAGCGGGAGCGGCTGTCGGCGTGCTCATGATCCCCCGGGGCACATCCTGGGGAATCGGGGCGAAACTTCTCCTGGCCTATGCCCTGGCTTCGGTGGTCACCTCCTTCCCCAGCGACTACCTCGTGACCTCGCTCGGATACTCCCTCCTTCTCCTGGGTCTGGCCCTGCTCATGATCGGGATGATCTATTCCGCCGGGTCTGTGGAACAGGTGAAACGGATCGAGCGCATCTGGATGGTCACTGTTGCCATCCTCATGGTGAAGGATGCGCTCACCGGGCTGCTCATGCCGGTTGACCCCCTGCCCGGCGAAGTGGTGCGCATGGGCATGGGCCTCACCCACGCCAACCAGCTCAGTCTCCATGCCGCCATTCTTTTCTGGATGAGCTTCGGCTCGGGGAAGCCGAAGCACCGGACTCTCACCCTCCTGCTGCGGGGTTTCTGTCTCATTGTGCTGGTGGCCGCGGTAAGCCGCGGGTCCTTCATGGCCTTCGTTTTGGGAGGTCTCATGTTCGCCCTCTTCCGGGGAGGACGCCTGCTGGACCGGAGCATTCTCGCCACGGTGGGAACCGCCACCGTGCTTTCTGTCTTTCTGCTCGGCCTTTCCTTTGGACAGGGTTGGGCGGGAGGCATTCTCGATTATCTCGTTCGGGGCCAAGACAGAACCCAGCTCACCTCCATGACCGGACGGACCGCTATCTGGAGCCATGCGATCCATGAAGGGCTCCAGTCTCCCCTCTACGGACACGGGTACGGGGTCAGCCGCTTTGTCATGGGCAGCTTCCAGTCCGGGAGCCCCTTCACCCCGGCGCACGCCCACAATTCTTTCCTGGAAGTCTTCATCTCGTCCGGAATCCTGGGGCTCATACCGTTCTTCTTCCTGGTGGTATACTGCTTCCGTTGGGTAACCCGGTACTTCCGGTTGCGAAAGGCGCTGACCCCGGATGTGGCGAATCACGCCATTTCGGTGATGGTGATGCTCACTCCGGTACTCATGATCGAGTCCGCAATGGCCGCACGGATAACCCCGGTATCCGCACTCGCCTTCTTCTACCTGCTGCTTCTGGACCGGGAAGGACATTTCCGGAACATGCGCGAACTGGAGTTGCATGCCAGCGAGGAGAAGGTTCAGGGCATCGGCTTCAAACCGTCCGCAGACGGTCGGGAAAACCGGCGAAACAACGCCCCGGAAGCCGTTGCGGACGGCGCGGCCTGAATGGACTCGAAGAAGAAGGCGGCTTCCGTGCAAAAAGCCCGGGTTGTTCCCGGGCTTTTTGCATTCCCCCCGGGATCTTCTCGCGTGAAACCCGGCTCCCGGTAAAGTCGATGCACCCCTCGTTAGGTCTCCGTGCGTCTCCGTTTCCCCATCTCTCATCAGGGGGCCAGGGGGCATTGTCGTAAAGATAAGCGGGGATACTGGAACGGATGTGTCGTATGGACACTCACGGGGAGCTGAACCCCCTGTCCTCCGGACATCCCCCTTGTTAAGGGGGACAACTGATAAAGCATTCCACGACAGGGCAGAGTAGTTTCATGTTTTATCTCCCTTAACAAGGGAGATGTCGCCGGAGGCGACAGAGGGTTCAGTGGCGCTCTGAGTACCTATGAGCATCATTTACTCCGCATCCAAGCCTTATGTGTACGACAATGGGGGCCAAGGGGATGAGTTGCTCTTTCGGGGCCGAAAGACACCCTCTCACCACCCTTTGTGCACATTTACGACCCTGAGGGACCGGGGGCAGCAGTGCCGGAAGCGCCGCAGGCCGTAATGTTCACATCTCTCCCACGCTATCGGTGCGATCTTGCCCCGTTTCAGTTCCACAACAAAATTGCGTGCGTAGGAATAATAATGCTTGCGGCAACAATTGTTGTTGTGTATATTTGCCAATAACAACTATTGCCATCGGCAAGATCACCAGCGAGGAACACATGTCCAGTCAGGATAACAACAAAAGAATTGTGGACGACATTTTCCTGCTCAAGCGGAGGTGCGCGTTCCGTATTGAGGACCTCTGCGCCGAGGCGGACATTTCCCCCCGGGAGATGGCCGCGCTCGAATCCCTGCAGTCCGGCGAACGGGTTTCAGGAAACGAGCTTTCCCGTCGCATGGATCTTTCCCCGTCCCGGGGGAGCCGCATCATCGACCGGCTCATCCGTAAGGGCTTTCTCCTGCGCGAGACCGATCCGAACGACCGCCGCGCCGTCCTGCTCTCCCTTTCATCCCGGGGGCTGGAGCAGAAGGGGAGGGTGGAAGCCCTCAAGGACGAGTGCGAGCGGCTCCTGCGCTCCCGGATCGACGAGACCCAACTGGAGCAGGTGCGGGAAGGAATGAGAATTTTACTGAAGGCCATATAGCCGCTCCCCTGCGGGGGCGAAAACCCCCTTTCCCCGGAGAATCGACGTGGAAGACAAGAATCTGGAATCCATTAACAACCGGTACAGCGGCCTGGCCGAGAGTTCCTGCTGCCTTTCCTGCGGCGGCGCGGCGGGACTGAGCGACCCCAAGTCCGGCGAGGTCTGCCTCGACCTGGGCAGCGGACGGGGAACCGATGTGCTCCGGCTCGCGGAAACCGTGGGGCCGTCCGGCTTCGTATACGGCGTGGACATTTCGGCGGGCATGCTGGAGAAAGCCCGCAAGACCGCCCGCACCCTGGGCGTGGAGAATGTCTCCTTTCTCCAGTGCCCCCTCGACTCCCTGTCCATCGAGAACGGTATTGTCGACCTGGTAATCTCCAACTGCACCATCAACCACGCCCCGGACAAGGCCGCGGTATGGCGGGAGGTGTTCCGGGTGCTCCGTGACGGCGGACGGTTCGTGGTGAGCGACATCTACTCCCTCGGCGAGGTCCCGGAGGAATACTGCAGCGACCCTGACGCCGTGGCGGAATGCTGGGCCGGGGCGGTCCCCAAAGAGGACTGGCTGGAAACCGTCCGGAACGCCGGGTTCACCGATGTGGAAATCATGGAGGAAAGCGCTCCCTATCCCAAGGGAGCGGTGGAAGTGGCCAGTTTCACCGTCGCGGGCCGAAAACCGTCCCGCGCCTGTTGCTGCGGAAGGAGGTGACACATGCGTTCCCTGATTCGGAAGAAGGAAGTGAAGGCGGTCTGCACGGCACAGTGCTGCGCCAAGGTTTCGAACATCGTGGCCGGTTGCCACGACTAAGGAATAACCGGGAAAGGCGCCGGGAGTCAGAATGCGGAAACAAACCGGAAGCCGGGTGAATGGCCGCCAGTCCTCTCCCCGCTTCCGGATCCCGGTGCCTGCCCGACTGACCCGAAGGGTGCTGAACAACCGCTCGTACCGCGGGACGTAGCACCGGAAATCCGGAGAAAACCGGCCGGTGCGCGGGCAAACGGCTCAACTCTGATTTTTGGGTTTTTCTTTATCACTAAACAACTCCGGGATTGCCCATGTACTTTTCCAAATACAACATCATGTCCCCGGTGCGGGACTCGGACCAGTGGTTCATCATGAACCTCCTCACCGGGAACGCCGACTTGCTGGACGCCGGGACCGCGGAGGCCATCCGCGGGGGGCGGTACGATAACGCGGCAGAGCTCCGGGAGAAGGGATACCTCGCCGACACGGAGGAGGAGGCCCGGCTCTACGGCCGGAAGTATCTCGACTTTCTCGATGAGCGGGATGCCTCCGAGGTGCAGATTTTCTTCGTTCCCACCTATTCCTGCAATTTTGCCTGTTCCTACTGCTACCAGGAAGGGTACGGCGCTTCGGGGGGATACGCCTCCGAAGACGTGGTGAAGGCATTCTTCCGGCACATCGACACCGAATTCGCCGGGCGGCGGAAATACATAACCCTCTTCGGCGGCGAACCCCTGCTCCCCTCGGCCGAGGCGCGCGAGCGGGTCGCCCTCATACTGGAGGAAGCCACGCGGCGGGAGCTTGACGTGGCGGTGGTGACCAACGGCCACACCCTCACCGGTTATCTCAACATACTGCGCCGGGGTCGTATCCGGGAAATCCAGGTCACCCTCGACGGCGTGGCGGAACTCCACGATTCTCGGCGGTTTCTCAAGGGCGGCGGCGGAACGTTCGACCGTATCGCGGAAGGCGTGGACGCCGCACTGGAGGAGGGATTCACGGTCAATCTGCGGGTGGTGCTGGACCGGGAGAACATGGGTGGGCTCCCCGCGCTGGCCCGGTTCGCCATCGAGCGGGGCTGGACTGTCAACCCCCGGTTCAAGACCCAGCTCGGGCGCAACTACGAACTGCATACCTGCCAGGCGGACCGCACCCGGCTCTTCGAGCGCGCCGAGATGTACGACGCGGTCTACCGCATGGTTCGGGAGTATCCGGAAGTCATGGAATTTCATCGCCCCGCCTTCTCGGTGAGCCGGTTTCTCGTTGACCGTGGCGAGTTGCCCTCGCCGCTCTTCGACGCCTGCCCCGGCGGAAAGACCGAGTGGGCCTTCGACCTCACCGGGCGGATATATTCCTGCACCGCCACGGTGGGCAAGCCGGGCGAGGAGCTGGGGACGTTTTTTCCGGAGGTTTCCCGCGATGCGGACGCAGTTGCCGAATGGGAGGAGCGCGATGTCACGGTGATTCCCGGCTGCCGGGAGTGCGCCCTGCAGTTCACCTGCGGCGGCGGCTGCGCGGCGGTGGCGAAGAACCGCTCCGGAAGCCTTCACGCCCCGGACTGCCGCCCCGTCGCCGAGCAGATCGGCATGGGAATGCGGGTGTATTTCGGAGAGGAATGATTCCGCCCGGAGGGCGGGACGCCTTCCGGAACCGGAGACGAAAAAGGGATTTTTTGAATGGAGTCCGCCATGAAGGGCCGCATTCGCGGCCGGAACGCAGGTTGTGACGGTCCGGACGCCTGACCGCCGGTTCCCCGTTCCTTCAGTATTCAAGATGGACCGGCAATAAAGCCTGAACATGCCGAGTTAAAGAAATTCAAGTGCTCGTATATTTATTAGAGCATGCCCGGAAGAAGGAAGTCGCTTGCTCCCTGAATGCAGCCCCCTTCCGGCCCTGAAGGGCCACCTTCCCCCGGAGGGGGCAGGAATAAGCGGCCGGAGCGCCATCGTTTCTTCCCTTGCCCCCTCCGGGGGAAAGGGACCGAGGGTTAGGGGGCCGTGGCTGCGCGCTTGTTTTTTTATAACCTTATGCGCAGTATGCCCGAAAGGGGGCAAGACTTTTTGCCGTTCCTTCAGTATTCAATACAGGAGAATGACCGTGTCCGATATCGTGAAATACATCGATGCCGCAGAGTGGGAGCGCGAACGCCGTCTCCCCGGGAAAGCCGTACTCGATTTCTATTCCACCGAATGCCCGCCCTGCGAGGCGCTCGCGCCCAAGTTCGACTCCCTGGCCGAAGTCTACGGCGAAGATGTGCGGTTCTATAAAATATTCCGCCAGGAGAACCGCGAACTCGCCGATGCGCTCGGGGTAAAATCCTCGCCCACCGTGCTCTTTTTCGACGGAGACAGCGAGACCGGCGACCGTCTCACCGGCGGTATCCGTCGCGCCGACCTGGTACGCAACCTGGACGCCATGCTCTCCCCGGAGCGCGCGATGGAGCTGCGGAAACGGTTTACGTCCCGGGTGACCGAGTGCGATGCCCTCATTATCGGCGGCGGACCGGCCGGGCTCACCGCGGGGATCTATCTCGCCCAGGCCCGGGTGAATGTAATCCTGGCGGACACGGCGCTTCCCGGCGGGCAGGTGAGCACCACCCACATGGTCTCCAACTACCCCGGGTTTTCGGAGCCGCAGCCGGGCTGGATGCTCATGCACCACATGACCGGGCAGGCCAGGGCAGCCGGCGTAGATTTCCGTCCCGCAGTGGATGTGACCTCGGTGGATCTCGAACGCAAAGAAGCGGTTATCGACGGGTTGGAGACCATCCGGGCCCGGACCATCATCATCGCCACCGGCGCATCGCCCCGTCCTCTCGGAGTTGATGGCGAGCTGGAGCACAAGGGCCGGGGCGTGTCCTACTGCGCGACCTGCGATGCCAAGTATTACCAGGACCGCGATGTCGTGGTGATCGGCGGCGGGAACTCGGCGGTCGAGGAATCGCTATTCATCGCCAAGTTTGCCCGAAGCATAACCGTCGTACATCAGTTTGACACGCTGCAGGCCAACCGGGTCGCCCAGGAGCGGGCATTCGCCGAGCCGAAGATCCGCTTCGTCTTCGAGCACGAACCCCGGGTTTTCCGCAAGAGCGGCTCCGGCATGGAATGCGAAATAGAGGAACTCCGCACCGGGGCGCGGAAGACGGTTTCCTGTGACGGAATCTTCGTGTTTGCGGGGATGCGCCCCAACCTGGGCCTGTTCGAGGACAAGCTGGCGCTGGATGACTGGGGATACGTGCGCACCGACGACCAGATGCGGACCAGCATCCCCGGCGTGTACGCCGCGGGCGATGTCCGCTCCAAACCCTACCGTCAGATCACCACGGCGGTTTCCGATGGCACGGTGGCGGCCATCGCCGCCACCCGGGAGCTGGAAAACAGTCCGAAGCCGGAAGCCCATAAGCCCGCGGCGTGAGATCAGCACCGTAAAATCCTGCTTTTCATGGCTTTGCACAAAGTGTTTCGCTGCGTGTACTGTTTGTTGCCATATATCGAACACCATGAACACCATCGACTCGTCCCCGGCGGAATGCCCGCCGGGGGAACGGGCCACACTGGGGGAGAAAAGGACAATCATGGCCGAGAGAAAGAAAATCGTGATCGTGGGCGGCGTGGCGGGAGGAGCTTCCGCGGCGGCACGCGCCCGCCGGCTGTCCGAGGACGCCGAAATCATCATGTTCGAGCGGGGGGAGTATGTTTCCTTCGCCAACTGCGGGCTGCCGTACCACATCGGCGGGACCATTCCCGAGCGGGACCGTCTCTTGGTCCAGACTCCCGAATCACTCCGGCGGCGGTTCCGCATTGACGTGCGTACCCGCACCGAAGTGACCCGCATCGACCGTCTGCAGGAAAAAATCATCGCCCGCGACCTGGCCACCGGGGCCCAGGTGGAAGAACATTATGACACCCTCATTCTCAGCCCGGGAGCGGAACCGGTGCGACCCAAATTCCCCGGCGCGGACAACCCCCGGGTGTTCACCCTCCGCTCCATGCGGGACATGGACACGGTCAAGAGCTTCATCAATTCCGAAAAACCCGCCCGGGCGGTGGTGATCGGCGCCGGATACATCGGCCTGGAAATGACCGAGGCTCTGGCCGAACAGGGAATCAAGGTCACCGTGGTGGAGCTCATGAACCAGGTCATGGGGCCGCTCGACCCCGAGATGGCGGCGCTCCTCAACCAGCAGATCGCCCTGCACGGGGTAGACCTGCGACTCGGCTCCTCGGTGACCGCGCTGCGGGAGGAGAACGGCGGGCTGACCGCGGTCCTCAACACCGGCGAGACCGTGGCCTGCGATTTCGCCATGATGACCGTGGGGGTCAAACCCGAAGTCTCCCTGGCCCGCGAGGCCGGTCTGGCGCTCGGCGAGACCGGCGGCATCGCCGTGGACGAGCACATGCTGACGAGCGATCCAAAAATCTACGCCGTGGGAGACGCCGTGGAGGTACGGGATTATGTGGGCGGGTTCAAGACGCTCATCCCGCTGGCCGGCCCGGCCAATCGTCAGGGACGCATCGCCGCCGACAACATTTTCGGACGGCCGAGCGTTTATCGCGACACCCAGGGCACGGCGGTGGTGAAGGTATTCGAACTCACCGCGGGCATGACCGGGCTTTCCGAGAAGCTCCTGGTCCGACGGGGCATGGCCTTCGAGAAGGTCTACGTCCATCCGGCGAACCACGCCAGCTACTATCCGGGCGCTACGCCCATCTCCCTCAAGCTGCTCTTCGACCCGAAGGACGGCCGCATTCTCGGCGCCCAAGCGGTGGGCATGGAGGGCGTGGACAAGCGCATCGATGTCATCGCCACAGCCATCCGGGCAGGGCTGAAGGCGCAGGACCTCCAGGACCTGGAGCTCTCCTACGCGCCCCCCTACGGTTCGGCGAAGGACCCGGTGAACTACGCCGGGTTCGTGGCGGCCAACGTGCTTTCCGGTGACGTGCAGCTGGTTACCGTGGAGGAGATGCTCGAGCCCAAGCCCAACCAGATGATTCTCGATGTCCGCACGCCCGCCGAGGTCCAGTCCGGTACCGTGCCCGGTGCGGTAAACATACCGTTGGACGACCTCCGGGGCCGTCTGAGCGAGCTGCCCCGGGAAAAGGAAATCCTGATCACCTGCCAGGTTGGCCTGCGCGGGTATCTGGCCAGCCGTATCCTCTCCCAGCACGGCTTTCGCAACCGTAACCTGAGCGGCGGGTACAAAACCTTCTCCAACGCCGTTGCCGCCCGCCGTCACCTGGAGCCGGTGAGCCCCGTCCAGCCCGAAATGCGGGACGACACGGGCGAGTGCGGCACGGTCTGCGTGGTGGAGGAGAAGCGCTCGGAAGCTCCGGCCGAGGCCGCGCCGTCGACAGTGGTGCGCACCATCGACGCCTCCGGACTGCAGTGTCCCGGTCCCATCATGCGGCTCGGCACGGAGATGAAAGACCTCCAGCCGGGGCAGGCGGTGAGTATCAGGGTAACCGATCCGGGGTTCGCCACCGACATCCCGGCCTGGTGCCGGAGCACCGGCAATACCCTGGTGGAGCTGACCTCCGAAAGCGGGGGATACCGCGCGGTGGTGGCCAAACCCGTCGCCGCGCCCTCACCCGCGGCCGACTCGTCCCCCGACGCCGGGAAGAAGAAAACCATCGTGGTGTTCTCGGGAGATTTCGACCGGGCCATGGCGGCGTTCATCATCGCCAACGGCGCGGCCTCGATGGGGAGCGATGTCACCCTCTTCTTCACCTTCTGGGGGCTGAATATCCTCCGCCGACCGGAGAACGTGCCGGTGGAAAAGGGCTTCATGGAGCGCATGTTCGGGTGGATGATGCCCCGGGGCGCCGGGAAGCTCACCCTCTCCAAGATGAACATGGGCGGAATGGGCACCTCCATGATGAAGGACATCATGAAAAAGAAGCATGTGTCCTCCCTGGAGGAGCTCATCGGGAGCGCTCGCCTGGCGGGGGTCCGCCTCGTGGCCTGCGCCATGACCATGGATATCATGGGTATCAAGCGCGAGGAGCTCATCGACGGCGTCGAGGAGGGCGGCGTGGCCATGTATCTCAGCAACGCCGAACAGGGGAATGTGAACCTGTTCATCTGATGAGGGCGTTCCGACGTCAAATAGAAACAGCCTCCCCACAATCGGGCGAGGCTGTTTCTATTTGTATCTGGCGCGTGTTAAAATTGCAGGTTTCGGGCGTACTCGTAGGAAATAAACCGGGAATCCGGCGTTTCGACGTACCCTTTTTCCCGATGGGAGAAGTCGGAGATTTTCTGGGCGCTGAATGACTCGAACTTTTTCTTCACCGCGTTCAGGACCATCATCTCGGTATCGGAAAAAAATCTGAAGTCGGAACTCTTCACCGCAACCAGTTCTTCGCAGACCCAGTTCGAGCTGTATGCGACCTCCCGGACCGCCAGATCGCCCCGGTCCTGAATGAGCGCGGCATAGTAGTACTCGTAGTGGTCTGGAACGGGTCCGTACGGGAGACGGGCGTACCGTGCTCCGGTTATGGAGAGAGCATTTGTTTTGAAATGTTTGAAATCGGCATAGAACAGGAGTTTGTTCAGTTTGGTCTTCACCACACCTCCCGCACAGAAAAAAAGAATCGCCTGATAGAGCTTATCGATTTCCAGTCGGCGAAACCCGCTGTATATATCTGGCTCGTACCCGCCGAAGCGCTCTTCAAACAGGATTCCCATGGGAAGCGCATCGAGTGCCATACTCCGCATTTCCCGCTCGATCCGCTGTTGGGCAGCTTCCGATACCGCTTCGGGTCGCTGTTCGACCAGCATCCAGAGATTCCGAGGTTCCCGGATAAACTGGAGAAGCTTGTCGTGCGCTTCATCCTGGAGCGCTCCATTCTCGTACCGGCTCAGGGTCGCGCCTCCCCATCCCACAAGTTCGCTCAGCTCACGCTGAGTAAGTCCATAGCGTTTCCGTATTTCCCGTATCTCCTCGGGCTGCATCATGCCGTGACGACGTCGATACTCGCGGTAGGCGACATCAAGCGGATCGCACTCATCGGAAAGCGTGTGGAATTCCTCGCCGCAGTCAGTGCACAAGGTATACTCCACTTGCACCGGAATCGATTCGCCCCGCACCGGAATTTGCTCTTCTCCGGCTACTCTTTTGAGTTCTCGCACATCCTCACACTGTGGGCAGATTCCTTTCATCCCGATTCTATCCTTTTTGCTCGGTAAGGGTAAGTAAGCGCATAACTGGCACGATGAAACGATAGACACTTGACCATACTGCCGTCTGTGGTCGATACTATCTTCAGCTTGATGTACACCTCGCAGCCGCCGATATTCTTGCCAAACACCCAAACTTCCCCGGGTCGGTCACGGTCGGGGTCCGGTCCGGAGTGATAATCCTCTGTAGTAAGCTCCGAAAGAATTTGCTCGCAGTTCTTGATTGTCAACCCAAGTTCCGTAAGTGCGACATAGTTTTCACGTCGTGGAATAAGCGCAAATGACCCGCCGGATTGAATCGCCAACTTGCATTCCAGAAGAAAATCCCCGACTTTTTCGGGACCGGAAGTTCTCAATTCATTTTTCTCCTCCGAAAGTACTTATAATAAATATCATATGGGGTGCCAAGTCAAGTGTTATTTATCATATGATATATACGTTACCTCTTGCCCATGCCTCAGACGCCATTAACCCCGCTCTGTTATTGTGTCGGTGATAAAGCGATGAATTCTTGTGAGGAGGATCCGGAAACCGGAATTCAGAATCCGGAAGGGGAAAAATACATATTCTGGCGGGACAAGGCAGTGCGTAAACGCCGGAAGGGGCTGCCCTTCCCTACGGGGGAAACCGTTTTATTGCTCCGGTGGTTAAATTTTGAACCCCGGTATTCCGTCAGGCCCCGTTCAATCAGGCCATCACCATAGGAAGGGTTCAATGATTACCCACCGGAGCAATAACTGTCAGGCCTCAGGAAGCTTCCCCGACGTACAGCTCAGCCGCCATACGACATATCGTTCGCGGAATCTTTGTTCAACATTTGTCCCCCGGGTCAGTATGCCCGGTTTGCCTGGGAGATCCCCGGACAAGAAACGTCACTCGTCTATTCGGGGATGTTCATCGGATGCCTCGCAGGATATGGCACACGGATGGGGTTGGCTGCACCGGGCAAGGGAGAGTAATTACTCACCTAATTGGAATTACGAACTGTACGAAAAAACCTGCCCGAAGCGGATGGGGCTCTCCCTCTCCCGACAAGCAGGAGAGGGAGTCGGGAGAGGGAGGATGTAGCGGAGGGGATGGGCTCTGTATTCCCGATTAAATCCGATTTTCGTATCAGGCGTGAATACCCGGAACCCGGTGCATGAGGGCGTACAGCCAGGGACCGTGGTCGGGCTGACGGTGGTGCTGACGGTGGTGCTCCTTATCCTTCTGCTTCAGGCGCTCCGCACCGTTGAGTCGCTCGGAAAGCCGGTTGTACATCCAGGCGAACAACAGTCCCCCGAAGAACCCGTCGGCGAAACCCCAGGCAAGCCCGGCCAAGCTGCCCAGGGGAGTAAGCCGGTAGCCCCGGTAGAACTCTCCGAGCAGGGTTTCACGGTTGGAGCGGCCTTCCATCAGGATGCGTCCCCAGGTGAAGGCGAAAACGGCAAGCCCCCAGAACACTCCGAACGTAATGGCATAGGCTTTGGTGTTCAGTTTCATGTAGTTCCTCCCTATTCTGGAATTCAGCCGCACCTCCACCAGCATCTGACCATACATGAACGTGTTTACGGCTTCCCCCCCAATACTATGCAACGAATTTTCTATCCGTGCTCTGCCGCCGGGGCAAGGTCCGATGTGCAGTCTGGACAGCGGACCGCCTTGAGCGGAATGACCAAGAAACAGTATGGACAGGGTTTGGTGGTCGGCTCGGCGGGCGCGGCCCCCTGTTCTTTCCGTTGCATCCGCTGGAAGGAGCGAACCACGAGGAAGAGGGCAAAAGCCAGGATGAGAAAGCTCACCAGGGTGTTGACGAACAGCCCGTAATTGATGGTGGGCGCTCCGGCTTCCTGGGCCGCGGCGAAATTGGGGTAGGACTCCCCGGAAAGATTGATATACAAATTGGAGAAGTCCACCTCTCCCAAGAACAATCCAATCGGCGGCATGAGGATGTCGTTGACAAGGGAAGTAACGATTCGCCCGAATGCGGCGCCGAGAATGAAGGCAACGGCGAGTTCAATGACATTCCCCCGCGAGATGAACTCCCGGAATTCTTTCCACATGGCGGTATTCCTCCGGCACGGAACTGCAAGGAACGGGGTGAGCGGTGTTGCCGATGCGGCTGCTCCCACTCGATGTCATACGACGGCTGAGGGGCGAAAAGCCCGGCCTCGAATGATAGAGCATCAGATCCCCGCCCGGGTCTGTACCGTCCGCATGGGGAATTCAGAATATTTTGCGCCCCACAACCACTGCCGCGATCAGGGTGAGGAGAAACAGGACCAGGAAGATGAAGAATAGGATTTTAGCGATCCCGGCGGCAGCGGCGGCAATGCCGGTAAACCCGAACAAGGCGGCGATGATCGCGACAACCAGGAAAATGAGCGCCCAGGTCAGCATTCAGGTCCCTCCTTTTTGGGTGTGGATACTCCGCTCACGCGTATTCTCTTGAAGGCCGAATGAAAACGGCTCTCCGGGAAAGCAGACCGAGGCGTCACGCCCGGACCGCAACGTCCCCGAGGGTCACCCCGGCGATTGTGTCCGGAGCCCGTGGATACCGGTCGCGCGGGCCCGGACCATCGAACCGCCGGAAGGACCTATACCAACCCGAAGAGAAGGGACACGAGAAACAGGACGACGAAAATGAAAAACAGGACTTTGGCGATGCCGGCCGAAGCCGAAGCAACGCCGGAAAAGCCGAAAACAGCGGCGATGAGCGCGACAACGAGAAATATAATTGCCCAGGTAAGCATACGTGGTCTCCTTGCATGGATGTGGAGATTGTATCCCCGGCACGGGTCCGGCAGGGGAAGCCGGGCAAGCGCCGCGGAGCCCATCTTCCGGAACGGAGATGATCCGGGGGAAAGCGAACTCCGGGGCAACCTGTTCCGAAGTACGAGCCGGGGTGTATGTGTTTATTATAACTATATTATTATTATGGCACAAGTGGTTTTTCCGGTTCCGCCGTGAGTTTTTGCTTCGATGCCTGAAAACAGGGCGTATTCACGATTGTATAAAAAGTATATTTTGTTTCATTTTTTGCTTGCGCTCCCGATTCGCCGACTGTATACTGTATCCAAGCAATCGGCGCCCCTGAATCGGAGAACCTGTTCCATGAACAACAGTATGGAATGCTCGTTCGACAAATGTCCTCACCCGGCCTGGAATCCCCGCGGAATTCTGCTCGCACGGCAGAAACCCTTTTGCGTGTTCCATTCTCCGCTCATCAACCGGAAACGGTCCGAGTTTGCCGCGGAATGGGAGTCGTTTCTCACGGTGTCCAGGATTGTGGACCGGAGCTATGACCCGCTCCACTGCCGGGGATTCATATTCCCCGTTTCCATGGACTTTTCCGGAGCGATCCTGGCTGAGGAGGCCGATTTCAGCGGAGCGATTTTTTCCGAGGGAGTATCCTTTGCACGGGCACACTTCACCCGGTGCGACTTTACCGGAACCCGGTTTGCCGGTGAGGTGGTCTTCGACGAGTCCATTTTTTTCGGTTCCTGCCAGTTCACCGGCGCCCAGTTTCTCCGCAAAACAGGATTCACTCACACCCGGTTCATGCGGGACGCCGTGTTCACCCATTCCGTGTTCCGGCATCACGCCGATTTTACCAATGCCGTTTTCGACAACGCCACCTTCCATTCCGCCCATTTCCAGGAAACCGTGGAGTTCACCGACGCCCGGTTTGAAGGCGATGCGGATTTCAGCGGTGTTCGATTCGGCGGCAATGCGTTTTTCAACGACACCCTCTTCTCCGGGCGAACGATTTTCGAGGACTCCCGGTTCTCTCAATACGGATTTTTCAGCGATGTCTCATTTTCGGAAACTCAGGTGACCTTTCACTGAATATCCCCAGGCAGGGGGTCTCGCTCCGAAATACTGTCCGGCCATGGACGGTATCGGATGCGAACCGCCGGGGCGCCTGCACCGGCTTGCCTCCCGCCACCCTCCCCAGTAGCCCTCGCAACAACCGCCCGCCAAACGTCAAGCTGCCCTTCTCCCCTCACAGGACCGGGGGAGAAGGGTATTTTTTTGTTTCTTCGCTGCTTTTATGGATAAATGAGAGTGAAGGGTCAAAAGGACAATGGACACAGAGGCACAAAGGGAAAGACCGTAGGGCCGAGACATGCCGCACCCCTACGGCCTGAACCGCACATTTTGGCATTGGCCGCCGGTTCCCTTCTCCTGACTCCTTCCGCACAAATCCGTGGAACGCCCTCTTTTTGATGGGAAGAAGCGAGGCGCGAGTGGTGTTTCCGGGAGAGGAGCTTTCTTGCCCCTGTAGCGCCATTCCTTCCGAAGACCGGGAAACATGAGAAAATGGCGCTTGGTGAATTTGTGCGGGGAAACGATAGAAGAATATGCGTATCGGGTTTGGTCAGAAAACAGGGCCAAATCATGGCGAGCTCAGCCAAGACCCCCACCTTCCCCATTGTCGTAAAGATAAGAGAAAACCACAGGCACGCATGAGTACAAAATATAATCAGTAGAGGTGTTGGCCGGTAACTCACCCCCTGGCCCCATTGTCGTAAACTTAAGGCTGGGATGCGGAGTAAATGATGCTCATGGGTACTCCTGACGCCACTGAACCCTCTG
>JAWLHT010000009.1:0-38381 GCA_041690195.1 Candidatus Latescibacterota bacterium | reverse complement strand
CCGGACCTATGTCAAATCAAACCGCTGGGAGACAGTTTGGCCACATATAAAAACCCTCTCCCGGGCAGCTTGATCAGCGGTACAATTGAGTCTACACCCGTAGTTTCCGGTTGGTTGATGGGTCAAATGGGGAGTGATATTGGATATACCAATCTCGAATCGCAAGAGATCGCCAGTGTTGACTATTCCGCTACACTCGATCTTCTCGATTAATTTGCGGGGATATAGGCCACGGTAGATTTGCGCGTTGCATCCCTCACTTGTGAAAATAGCGTCCCGCCCAAAATGGCCGAAAACTTTGACAAAACCACCCTCAGCATCGAGTGTACCGACAGCAATAGGTGTTTCTGCTTCTGCTTTTTTCTGTCCAAAGGCCACCTGCTCAAGAAGAACATTGTCAAATGCTTGACTGGCATCCATCAAGAAAAGCAGTTGGCTACCAAGCCACAACCTTCTAATATTTTTCCAGGATTCACCATAGAGGGTTTTCTTCGGAACAATAAATGTCTGAATACCATTTGCAATGACGAGATCTGTGATTGTCTTTACGACGAACAACTCAGCAATATCTCCACTTGGGAAGGAGATACCTTCAATTTTCCGAAAATAGGCTTTTTCCTCAGCGCTCAATACATCGCGGAAACCATATGGTGGATTCCCGATAACCACATCAAACCCATTCCTTACTCCAAACATCCATTCAGCGTCGAAGAAGTTTGCTGAAGTATTCTGGTTATAGGGGTCCCAATCTGAGAGTTGTTTGGCGATTTTGTCACCCCAGCCGTCATTTTTTAACAATTCGGCGATTTCGGCGCGCAGTTTTTTGTCCTGCTCGCGCCATTTGGCTTTACTTGCCAATGTCTTGGCGTTAAAGTGCTTTTCACGCACGTTTCGCAGTTCAACCTCTTTCCGGTCAATGTCCGGGTTCCTCAGCGTCATCTGCCTGGGCTTTCCAATCCCGATGAGCGTATTGGCGGCGACGAACTTGGTTTCGAGGTTGGGTAATGCCCGAACACCGAGATTGGGTTTGTCCGAGTCCACCTTCTGGTCAACGATCAGCGAGATGAAGAACCGCATTTTGGCAATCTGGACGGCGATTGGCTGGATGTCCACGCCATAGATGCAGTTTTCGATGAGATAGAGTTTGCGGCCGTAGTCGTCAAAGTTGTCGCGGAAAATCCGCTCGGCCTCCTCACGCATGACATAATCGTCCATCTTGGCTATCTGCTTGGCTTTCCAGTGTTCGTTCCTTTTGTCGAGTTTGGCCAGCACATGCACCAACTTGTGCAGGATACCCATCGGGAACGCGCCGGACCCCACCGCTGGATCAAGAGCCTTAACAGAATCAATTCTGTCAATAAGCGCCCCCACTTCATCCTCGGAAAAATCGTGTTCGGCTTCTTCCCAGGAAAACAACCGCCTCAGATTCTTTTCATATGCGTCGTCGTTGCCGTCTTTCAGAAACGCGATCAGCGCCTCATCAACCATGTAGTCCACGATTTCGCGCGGGGTATAGAATGAGCCGGTGGCCTTGCGGGCGGTCGTGCCGGTTTCAGGATTGTAGGCGGCAAGAAGATTCTCGAAGACCTTGCCGCAAAGCTCGGGATCAAGCGCCACTTCCTGGTCGAACGGCGTATTCTCTTCGATGGTGAACTTGTAGCGGTTCAGTGTTTCGATCAGCCCGCGAACCCGAACCTTTCTGAACTTATTATCACCATAATCCTCGCTCAAGTCCTCATCTTTTTCAGGCCCGAAGAAGAGGAAGTCTGGCGCGGTAACCTTGCTGTCCGCGCGCCGGGAAAATCCGTCGATGCGCCGGTAGCGGGGCGTGGCGCCTTCGCCGAGGTCCTTGTCCAGGCATTCGAAGAGACCACCGTTGAGGAATGGAATATTGCGGAAGAGGTCAAGCGCCGCGCCGGGATCGCGGAATGATTCCTTAAATCGGAAGAGAGTGTGCGCCATGAAATTCTGATCCTCGCGCGCCCATTCGCGCTTATCCATTTCGGTGTTCAGCGTGGCGAAGAACAGGTTTTGCAGAATAGCGCGGTAGAATACGGATTCCTCGTTCGATGCCTTTGCGGGTTCAAACCCGACCAACATTTTCCCGAGTTCCCGCTTGTCGAACATCGATTCGGGGATGAGGCCCTTCTCCTTGATGAACCAGCAGAATATCAGCCGTGTAATCAGGCGTATGACTCCGACATGATCCCGTCCGTCCGTCTCCTTTGGGGCGTCTTTGGGAAACTGGATGTGCTTCAACGCCCAGAAATACCAATTGGCAATCTCGCGATAGAAATCCTTGGTGACCTTCTCGACGTCAAACGCCTCGTCATGCCTGCTCTGAATCGCCAGAGCGGAGAGGCCGAACAAATCTCCCGCAAAGGTTTCAAGGTCGAGCATCTGGACACGCTCGGATGCCGTACGCAAACCGTGACCCGGTCCGATGGTGATCCGTCGAAACAGCCGCCGCTTTTCCACGGTTGCATCGTACTTGACATTCAGAAAATGCCAGTGGGTTTGATTTCTGTTCGAAAATACAAAGAGCGCGTACGGGTGTTCCTTGAGCAAAACGTTGACAACTGGACGCTGAAGTCCGCGCAGTAAAACATCCGATGCGAGTTTGCAGTATATGACATGGAAAGCCCCGTCTTCTCCACCGGTGGCGAACAAGACGGGGTCATCGTTCAAAGCATTACGAACGGAGTCGGGCCAGCTTCGCATGCTGAGCGGCAAGCTGTTGCGCTCGTAGTTCAGTTCCTCCCAGAACAGCTTTTTTAAGCCGTCAATGTTACGGAGATTCTGGAGGATGTTCTGAACGGTATTCTGCCTCTCGATTTGTGACATATCACACCTTTTCCCCAATCATGCTCTGTATGAACGTTTCTCTGCGTATGATGAAGAAAAACATCAGGTAATCGCAATACATGTAATAATTTCAGAAACATACTATTCTCTTCATCTATATGCAATAATAAAACCCCCAAGCCGGAGAAACAAAGCCCCGAATCGGATGGCGAATTCGCCTCTGTCTCGCCCAATCCTTTCAATCCCGCGACGACCATCTCCTTCGCCCTTCCGGAAACGGCGACCACCGCGCTCACCATCCATGACGCTCACGGCCAGAAGGTCGCCACGCTCGTCAACGGCCCCATGAGCGCGGGCGTCATTCGGTCACCCTCAACGGCGCGAAGCTCGCCTCCGGCGTCTACTTCTACCGCTTCGAATCCGCCGGACTGACCCGCACCGGGAAAATGCTCCTCCTCAAATAGTCCTCGGTTTTTCCTCCCCGTCACACGGCGCTTTCGGATTCGGGAGCGCCGTTTCGTCATTTCCGCGGTCCAGATTTCCAGTTTGCACGGTTTTTACCCTGTGTTTTTCAGTTTTTCGCTTCACACCGTCCCGTACCCGCCATATATTGTGAGCATATCGTTTGCTGTCTCACACCCACAGGAGAGTACGGATATGGCGGAACGCAGGGATTTTCTCAGGATGAGCCTTGCCGCCGGAGCGGGGGCGGCCGCTCTCGTCCGGGAGCGTGAGGCCGCCGCGGCCGAGCGCCGGGCGCGGTTCGCGCGGAAGAGCCCCAACGATCTGGTGGAGGTGGGCATGGTGGTCGCCCACGGATGCCACTCGTACAACATCTGGACCGCGACCATGAACCCGCCGCAGGGGAGCATGCGCACCACCGGGATGATTGTCACCAAAATCTGGAGCTTCCGGGATGAGTACGCGAAGCGGTACTGCGCCAAATTCCCCGGGGTGACCGCGGTGAAGAACCTGGAGGACCTGGTCGGAGCCGTGGACGGGGTTTATGTTGACGCCGTACCCGCCATATCGCTGTATCATCTCCTGGCTCGGCCGTTCCTCCGGGCCGGAGTGCCGACCTTCGTGAACCGTCCTTTCAGCACCTCCATCGAAAAGGCCCGGAGCATGATCGCGGACGCCAAGACAGGGGGTGCGCCGCTCATGAGCAATTCCACCTGGGAGTTCGCGGAAAGCGTGGGCGACCTCCAGGCCAAGGCCGCCATCATGCCCTCCATTCTGGGGTATGCCGCCCACAATTCCATGAGTGATTATTACTCGCATGGAGTTCACGGGGTGTACTATATCGCCGCCTGTCTCCGCAACGAGCGCAACAACCCCGATCCCGCCAAACGGCGGGGGAAGTGTCTCGCCGCTTCCTATCTCACTCCGGACTGGCGGACTGCACCGGGAGCGCTGAGCTTCGCCCACGAAAACCCTAACGGCGGCACGTTCTACGGCCAGCTTCATTTGCAGGGCGGTATGGACGGCAACGCCTACCTGCGGCTTTTCGGGGACCGTACCGGCGATTTCGAGGGCAAGATTCCGGCGAGCCCCGGCTGGTTCCGGTATAACACCTGGAACGCCCTCCAGCTCGCCATCCAGGAGATGATCGAGACCGGCAAGCCCTTCGAGACAGGCGACGACCTCCTGGAGAAGCAGTACATGTTTCTCATGGGCTTCCGTTCGGCGCTGGAGCGGAACGGTGCTCCGGTCACCCGCGCGGAGGTGGAGGATTGGGAGCTTTTCCCGCCCTCGGCCGGGGTGAAAAAGGGCAAGGAACCCACCGACAGCGCTTTCGAGGAAACCTACACCAGAGACGAGCTGAAAAGCCTGGAAAAATACCTGTCCTGAGACTCGCAGTTGCTGCCGTTTGCAGCGACGGGCTTTCCGGTGTTCCCTTTCATTGGAGCGGGATGAAAGGAGGTGGGTTGCTTTCTCCAGTCCGGAAACTCAAGGAAACCGTTTACTGTTACTGGCGTATGTTCGCGACAACGGGGAACTCCCCTGCCTGCCATGTTCCGTGTCCCGGGGAAATGCATCGGGATGGAAGGCGGGATTTGCGGACACATTCATCACCGCGGCTACTCAGCCACGCAACTACCGAGGTATGCATGCACCGAAACCGCTTCTGCCGCAACGTTGTTACGATCGCAGGCATCGCCACTGCACTGGTTTTCGCCACGACGGTCCGGGCGCAGGTGGATATCACCAGCTACACCGCGGCCCGCGCCCTTTCGCCGCTTACCATAGACGGCCGTCTGGACGACCCCGACTGGAGCCGGGCCGCGGAAGGGGTGCTCACCGAAACCAACACCGGGAACGCCGTACCGCTCAAATCAACCGTAAAGGTGCTCTGGGACGACCAGTTTCTCTATGTCGGCTTCCATTTTGAGGATCCGGACGCCTGGGCCACAATCACGAGCGAGGACGGCGCCCTGTGGGGCGAGGAAGTGGCCGAAGTGTTCATTGATCCCGAGGGGTTGGGGCACACCTATTACGAGCACGAAATCAACCCGGTCAACACCAAGGTTGATCTCTTCGTGATTAACGCGGGGGAAGCCAGGAACGGCGTGTACAAGGTCTGGAAGAACTGGGATTTCTCCTCGAAACTGAAGCAGGCGGTGTATGTCCAGGGTGACGGGCTCCGGGAGAACACCGCGGACGAGTACTGGAGCGTGGAAGTGGCGTTCCCCTTCGAGGACATCTGGACCGCGCCGAATATTCCTCCCTTGGTGGGAGACACCTGGCGCATCGGGTTCTATCGCATCGAACGGGGGAAGTCCGGAAACACGCCGGGAGACGACTGGTACGCCGCGCTCAGCCCGGGGCTGAATCCGAGCTTTCACCGCCCCTGGCGCTTCGCCAAGGTGACATTCAGCGACAAGGAGACCGGGGTCAAAACGGTCCGGGAGGAACCCGCTCCCTTCCTGACAAGCGCCAACTATCCGAACCCGTTCAACCCGTCCACAACCATAGAGTTCACCCTGCCGAAGGAGGGCCATGTCGCCCTTTCCGTATACAATTCCATGGGGCAGAAAGTCCGGGAACTCATTGCCGATACCATGACCCCCGGGCTGTACCGGGTGGTTTGGGACGGGCGTGACGATGCGGGGCGATCGGTATCATCGGGGACATACCTGTACCGTGTTGCCGGGCCCGGGATGAGTGCATCCGGAAAAATGGAACTGGTCCGGTGAATCTTCGGCCATGCCCAATACCGGAGGCTGCTCCGGGGAACTATTTTCTGTTGTGAAGTTCAGGCGGGAAGGAGTAAGGGGGCATAGTTGTAAACAGAGGCGGATAGTGGTGAACGGGTGTCTTGAAAATCTAACTCACCCCTCGTTCCCCTCTCTCGCAAGAGAGGGGATGACTCAATGGGAGACTATGAGTTATACGATATGTCAAAGTCGCGACGCACGTGGAGCAATCACCCGCACCCTTTCTCCCATCTTCAAAAACCTGGGGATGACAAGTTCGGCAAGAGAGGAGGTCCGGGAGGGAGTTGCCTCTCCCCCGGAGAGAGATGCGGATTCATCTGAATCAGCCATTTGAATCTTTGTTCGTGTTTTTCGTGGTTCAAATCATTTCCCGTCTTTCCCGCGATTGGATGGGAATTATACGGAAGCGGACCCGGGACGGTATTTGGCTTTTTATTCTTTAGAACCATTTGTGTTTTCAGCGGGCTTGTTTCCGTTGAATATGCGATACGGCTGACCATGCACCGTTTACTCTGTTTTTTCATTTTTCATCAAAGGAGACCTGAATGTACACAGTACCACGCTCGATGCTCGCCCGTTTCGCGGTCGTTCCGCTGGCGCTCTGTATAACCACGGCGTTCGCCGCGGAGCCCGAAATCTCCACCTACGACGCGCTCCACACCACCGGAACAATCGTGGTTGACGGCAAGCTGGATGACGACGACTGGGCCCGTGCCGCGGAATTCACCATGACCGAAACCAACACCGGAAACGCCGTGCCGCTCAAGTCCACGGTAAAAATGCTCTGGGACGACCAGTACATCTACTTCGGGTTCTACTCCGAAGACCCGGACGCCTGGGCCACGCTGACCAAAGAGGATGATCCGCTCTGGGGCGAAGAAGTGGTCGAGGTGTTCCTGGATCCCGAGGGCAAGGGGCACACCTATTATGAGCATGAGGTGAATCCGGTCAATGCCAAGGTGGACCTGTTCATCATCAATGCCGGGGAGGCCCGGAACGGGAAATTCACCGGGTGGCAGGACTGGGACTTCTCCTCCAAGCTGAAACAGGCGGTGTTTGTCGAGGGTGACGGGAAAACGGAAGGAACGAACGACCAGTACTGGACTGTCGAGATTGCGTTCCCCTTCGAGGACATCTGGACCGCGCCCCGGATCCCGCCCCAGGCGGGCGACATGTGGCGGATCGGATGCTATCGCATCGAACGCGGGAAATCCGGCAAAACCCCCACGGACGACTGGTATGCCGCCTTCAGCCCGACCCTGCGGCCAAGTTTCCACACCCCCTGGCGGTTCGGCAAGGTATATTTCCGGAAGTAGCAGAGCCCGGTATTTCCAACCATCTTACAGAAAAGGAGCAGTGAACCGGCCATGAGAATCAGCCCCCGCTTTTTCGGTACGGCAGGAGTAATCCTGGCGCTTTCCGCTTCGGCCTGCGCGGCGGAGCCGGAGCTTTCGACGTACACCGTAACCCGTGTTGCCGGGAAAATCGCGGTAGACGGCAAGCTGGATGAGGCAGACTGGGCCCGGGCCCGGGAGTTCACCATGACCGAAACGAATACGGGAAAGCCGGTTCCGCTCAAATCGACGGTGAAATTCCTCTGGGACGACCAGTATCTCTATGCTGCTTTCTTCTGTGAGGACCCGGACGCCTGGGCAACCTACACCAAGGAGGACGACCCGCTCTGGGAAGAGGAAGTGGTGGAACTGTTCATCGATCCCGATGGCAACGGCTCTTCCTACTATGAGGTCGAGTACAATCCGGTGAACGCCCGGGTGGACCTCATCGCCATCAATACGGGGCAGCGGAAGAACGGCTCCATCCAGGGCTGGTTCGAGTGGGACTACAAGAACATGCTGAATGCCGTGTATGTCAGGGGGGACGGCCTGAAGGAAGGAACGAAAGACGAGTTCTGGACCGTGGAGATTGCCGTACCCTTCGAGGACATGTGGGAACTGCAGCAGATTCCCCCGAAGGACGGCGATACCTGGCGTCTGAACGCCTACCGCATCGAGCGGGGGAAATCCGGCAAAACCCCCGGCGACGACTGGTATGCCGCGTTCAGCCCGACCCTGCGGGGCAGCTTTCACACCCCCTGGCGGTTCGGAACAATCACTTTCCGGAAATAACACCAGAGAGTAATTCACCCCCCGGTCTTTGTACGCCTGGTCAGACTTGGCAGAACGGACCCTTCATCAAACGCACCGCACAAACCCGCTCCCCGTGAGCGGGTTTTTTTAACAGAAATGGGTTGCATAAATGTATGAATTGTATATATTGTACACATTGAATTGCTTTGGTGCTTGGACTTCTTCCGGCTGTCAGCAGTGAAAGTACTGGGCCGGATCGTTCTCCGCAGGGAGGTTCCATGCGATACCTCTTTCCCATGCTGCTACTCGCCTTGTCTTCCGGGGGATGCGACCCCTATCCCCGGGAGCCCGCTCCGGCTCGTCACACAATCCTTTCCGCCCCGATGGGTGAATTTCCAACCCAGGGTATCCGAGACGGCACACTGGTCTATCCCGCCCGCCATGCTCTGGCCGGGCAGCCGATGGGACCCGGTCCGGACCCGTACGGCTACGACTACCTGAAACACTCTTTCCGAGGCTTTTTCGAAAACCGGTCGTTTGGCGCGACCGGTCTGCTCCCGGTTGAACGCGGCAATGTTACCCTGAACATGCTTTGGAACGACGCCTGGCTTTCCAACATGGACAACGATGGCGACGGCCGTCTGGACCGTCACTATGGAAACGGGAATTACCGCGGGTCCGGCGCGTGGCTGACCGTTCATATGGAAGGGGAGGGGACCAAGGGCGCGTGGGCATATTTCATGAAGGTGGCTGCTGTTCCGGAGGAGGCAATTCTGGAAGAGGGGATGTGGGTTGTGAACGGGGAGGCGATGGGTCCGGCGATCTGGGGCTGCTTCGCGGTCATCGTGGAGTTTTCCACCAGCCCGCGGGGCTACGAGTACGCCGAGCGGTTCAAGCGACGCTTTCCGGGGCTGGGGCTGGAATGAGGCGACTGTTGATTGCTCCGTTCTCAAGACTCTTGACGGCTGGTGTGAACGAAGGGAATGACGTGAGCTCCAGCATTTTGTAATCTTGAACAGTCAGAGAAGCATGTACATTCAGGAAACCATGATGGCCGGAGTTTGCTGCCGACCCAACCAGATACCCATAAATCGAATTCGTATTCCCGCTCCTAATCAACCATCCGATTTTCCCTGCGTCCCTTCTTCCCGCTACGCATTCCAGACCCGGAAAGGGCGCAAGGGTTACGCCCTTCATCGGACATACGGCTGCGCGTCGGGGCTCCCTGGAAATACCGGCTGAGTCCAGGCCCGGCGTCCGTTGGAATCGGTGACACGGACCCGTGTGTAGCGTTCGTTGCCGTTCATCCGGTACTCGCTTTCCGGCGTATGCGTTTTCCGGAGCACCCGCCCGTTTGCCCCGATGTATTCCACCGTGTGCCGGAGCGGGCCGCCGGTCCGGACGGATACCCGGAGCGTCTTGCCGTCATACCGTATATCACGCAGCACGACCCCGGTGGAGGAGTAAAAATCGCCCCGCTCCAGAGCGGTGGTGATTTCCCCTGGGGTCAGGCGTTCGCACCACACCTGCACCCAGCCCCTGCCGGGATTCGCCTTTTCGGGCGAGAATTCCCGCATGTGGTGCATGTCGTCGCAAGCCACCCCGTAGAGCCGCATCCCCCGCGTGAGCAGACTGTCCCACAGCGCTTCAGTTCCCGGCATACCTCCACCCCCCGTGTTGTTCACTTCGGGGTGCTGGTTCCATATCTCGATGAGACGGCAACTTCTGACCCGCTCCAGAATGGAGATATTCAGCGCCCAGTTGTCATTGGGATGGCAGATGACCGGGGATGCCCCCGAACGCCGGATCCGGGTGATATTCTCCCGCAGTGTTTCCAAACGGGTTCGATAGCTCCAGGACCGCAGTCGTCCCCGCACATTCAGCGCGGTAAGATGCACCGGCTTCCCCTCGCTCCGGCAGGTGACCTCGTTTCCGGCGATAACCAGAAAGCCTCCGTTCGATCCATGCCGAGCATTCAGTGTTCGGACGTCGGCTGTCCGGTTGTGGTCGGTGATGACCACGAAATGGTACCCGTGGGCTCGGTACCACTCCACCACGGCATCGGGACCGGAATCGCCGTCGGAGAGATCGGTATGAGTATGGGTGTTACCCTTGAACCACTCGGGGAGTGCCTCGGCGGCAGCGCCAGTGCAGAGCAAGAGAACAATGAATATCTGCTTCATGCCCGTCCTCCAAAGGTGGGATCGTCATATACGGAGAGGATGTATATACCAGCGGGGATTTCGGGACGGTTGCTCGCCCCCCGGCCTCATTGTCGTAGACAAAAGCAGTCAGTAGTGAACGGGGTCTTTCGGTTCAGGCCGGGGAATCTAACTCACCCCCTGGCCCCATTGTCGTAAAGATAAGGGAAAGCCACTGGCACACATGAGTACCAAAGGTAGTCAATGGAGACTCTGGTCGGTAACTCACCCCCTTACTCCCCCTCTCTCCAGAGAGAGGGGGAATTGAGCCATAGGAAGCACCGAGACAGCCGATAACGCGTCATCCCCTCTCTTGCGAGAGAGGGGAACGAGGGGTGAGTTATATTTTCAGACCTGAATCACAAGACATCCGTGCACTACAATCTGCTTATCTTTACGACAATGGGGCCAGGGGGTGAGTTACTCTTTTCGGTAGACCGGAGCGTGGACGGACAAGGGGTGCATGGAACCCGGAGAAGCAGGGCGTTCTCCGGCCATGACGGGAACGTCATATCGCGAGAAACACCGGCTGGGTCCAGGCCTGGAGACCGTTGGAATCGGTGACGCGGATCCGGACGTATCCCTCGGCCCCGTTGGGAATGTATTCCGCTTCCCGGGAGTAGACGGTTTTCAGGATTCCGCCGCCGAGGCCGATGAACTCGATGCGGTGACGCTCGTACTCCCAGCGCTGGGCGGTGATTTTCAGACGGTCGGGGCTTGTTTCCATATCTTCCAGGATAATCCCCGTGGTGGAATAGAAATGGCCCGCGACGAGGGCGTTCAGCAGAGAGTCAATGGAGAGCGAAGCGCTCCGGACCATAACCCAGCCCCGGCCGGGGTTGTCGTGACGGGGCGAGAATGCGGTGAAATGATGGGCGTCGTCCGATGCCACTCCATACACGCGCCGTCCCCGGCTGAGGAGGTCGTCCCAGAGTTCTTCCGGGTCGGGACGGTCGAATCCCAGGTTGTTCGTGGTGGCGCCGCGGTTCTGGAATTCCAGCAGAGAAAGTCCCGGAACCGGAAAAAGGTCGTCCGCAGTGAGCGACCAGCGGAAATTGGGGTGGTTTATCATGGGCAGGCCACCGGCGGTGAGCACTGCGGCTGTGTCGTTCCGGAGCACAGAAGTGGCGTCCGGGCCTCCCTGAGGCTGTATGGACCCGCTCACCCCGATGGCGGTGATATGCACCGGTCCCTCACCGGGCGGTGCGGGATAGTTGTCGGTGATTTCTTCTCCCGGGATGACCAGAAAACGGTCCTCTTTGCCGAATTCCCGATTCAGGCTGTCCACCGGGGTGACCCGGTTGTGGTCGGTGATGCAGACGAAATGGTATCCGTGACGGCGATACCAGCGCACCACCTCGGCGGGCGACGCATCGCCGTCGCTCTCCGAGGTGTGCACGTGCAGGCTTCCCTTACGCCAGCGCAGGTGCTCCGGCGCGGGGAAACGCTCAATGAAAGCTTCTTCGGATATGTTCATGGCGCGCCCCGTTATACATCCCACATCAAAAAGCGGTTCCCATTCCATGACGGTCCTCCAGGGGGAACGGCATCCGGAGCAGGAGCAAAAGGATTGCCGCCTACTGCGCTCCCGATTTCCGGGCGGCGACCCGGAACGTGTCGAAGACCCTTCCTGTTTTGAACGACACCGCCGCTCCGGTGATCGTGCCGCCGTTTACTTCGAAAGCCGTATAGTAAAAGTAATCCTCCCCGTCCTCGCGTCCCGCGCCGGTGAAACAGACTTCGTCCGGTCCCGGGTTCGCCGATTCGGGAAGCGGCTGCATTTCACCGCCGCCGCCCGCGCTGACCACATGGGTGATCCCGTCCCGAACCGTTCGGGAAAAGAAGCGCGCGTGTCCGGAAATGTGAAGTCCTACACCGTACCGCTTCATGAGCGCGGTTAACTGGGACGCGTAGGGCCAGTCTGAGTGGTTCCCGTCTCCCGCCGTGTGTACCGGGAGGTGGGAGACGGCGATCACGTGCGGAGTGGCTGCTTCGCGCAGCGTCCGTTCGAGCCAGATCCACTGGGGCGAACCGGGGAACAGACTGTGCTCCAGATCGGCAAGCACTACGAAGGTGACCCCGCCATAGGCGAAAGAGTACCACGGATCCCATCCGGATTCACCGGGGAGACTGTATATCCGGGTAAAATGCTGTATGCCGGTGTATCCCTGCTCGTGGTCTTCCGTGCGGGGTTCGCGGTCCGAAAGTTCGCACTCCCCGATCACCGGGAAGAAGGGAATGCTGTCCCTGAGCGCCCGGGATTCCAGTTCCCAGCGGATCCAGTCCACATTGCGGGTCCAGATGCCACCGCCATGCTTGATGGCATCGCCGGTGTGAACAATGAGCGCCGGGTTCAGACGGCAGAGGGCCGGAACCCCGTAATTCCGGTGGAAATTCGCGGCTCTGGTATCGCCGTACGCCACGAATGTCCACGGTTCACGGACGGGGGGCTTTGCTTTCAGCACCCGCAGGGGGGAGTACGACCCCCAGAAAGGCCAGTCGTTGGCATCCGGCTGGGAGAGCCCGGGCCCGGCCGTGAAGAGGATTATCAGCGTCCCCGCGGTGAATACCAGTGAGAACAGGGTAATGACATATAGCCCGGACCGCTTTCCTGCCGCCATGCAACCGCTCCTTTACAAACCGTGTGCCACTTCGACGATTTCCACTGATCCGGCGGAAGACGTCTGATCTGTTGTACTGGTTACACCTTTCATGCGGCAAAGGGGTTCCCGGTATTGAATCGAAGAACGGGCATGACAGTTGCTGAAGGATACGGGAAAAGGAGTGTATGCAGGTTTGGGCATCGGGTCTATTCTTTATTCTACCTCTGAATATCTAACTTACCCCTCGGTTCCTTCTCTCGGAGAGATGAAGAATAACTCCATGGGAAACCATGAGTAACGAAGAACGCAAAGATGCACGGCAACCCGAACCAATTCCGCTCACCCGTTCTCCCTTCAATCAAACAATCCGGCGCATGCCCGTTTTGGTGGCTCAGAAAAACCAGCGGGCATACAACCCCGTGCCGTCGGGGATCAACCCGAATTCGGAGCGGGGGACAAGCGCGGGGCCGTCGGTCCGGGGGCCCGGTCCGGTCCCGCTCCAGCCGTAGACACTCAAGTCCGTGTTTTCCCCGGTGCTGAACGTGACTTGCGGCTGCCAGAGCGTGGAGCCGTCGGTGAGATTCGTCAGCCCTGAGAAGCTGGAGGTTATCAGCGGATGGAGCCGACGGCTGGCGGTGAGCACGGCGTACCCGGCGGAGCCCAGGAACACCCAGCCCTCGCGGAACGGGGCGCTGGCATAGGCGATGGGAAGGTCTTCCGGCTCGCGGGCTCCGAAGTCCTGATACATGGCCGCCAACCCGGCGCGGATTTCGAAGGGGATGTCCACCTCCATTCCGGCGATTCCGGAGAAGGCCGCTTCCGACCACCCGGCGAAAAAGGGCTCTTCTTCCGGCTTCCGCTCAAAGAGGCCCAGTTCGCCCCAAATGGCGAAGGGCGCGATTTCACCTTCCCAGGCAATCCCGCCGAATCCGCGCTCACGGAACCGTCCTCCCAGGGCCAGAAAATCCTGACCCAGAAGAGGAACGCGTACCCTGCCCAGCAGTGCGCCTTGCTCCCACGGGTCGGCGCCAACCGCGATGATTTCCGCCTCCCCGGTCATGCCGACAGCGGTGCGCACCCGGACGGCGTCCACGCCCGGTTTGTAGGTGGCATCCAGATAGCCCGGGGCGAACGGGGCGATGACATCGAGCACGCTCACGAAGTGGCTGGTGCCGAGACTGATGGGCTGACGGCCGATTTCCAGGTCAACCGGTCCCGCGCGCAGGGTGAGGGAGAGATCCTCCACCCGGGTTCGTACGGTTGTGGAGACGGATTGGGTGTGCTCCCAGGTCAGGTCCCATCGCTGAAGGGGGCTCCCCTGGACGAAAAAGCCGGAGAGACCTCCGACCGGAGCCCGCGCCGAGGTAAAACTTCCACGCGTTTCCACCGAGGCCAGAAAACTCCACCGTTCGCCGGATATTCCGGTCCAGCCGCGCAGGGCGGTTTCCGAGGTCCCGAATGTTCCCGCCGCGAGCGGGAGCGCCGCACCGCCGGTGGAGACCGGCGAGCGCAGGAGCAGGACGTTTTCCCGCAACGCGAGACCGTAGCGGTATTCCGCGCCCTCGCCATCTGCCGCGAGTCCGCAGATCAACACACCGAGCGCCACGAACAGAATGTGAATACGGAAACCGGGCATTATGCCTCCGGGCTGCTTTTCCGTTCGTCGGACTGAACACGGCCGTCCCGGAGCCGGATTACCCTCCGGGCCCGCTCGATGACCATGGGATCGTGACTGCTGAAGAGAAAGGTCACTCCGCGCTCCGCGTTCAGGGCCCGCATGAGATCCAGGAGGTTGGCGGAGGATTCGGAATCCAGGTTGGCAGTGGGTTCGTCCGCCAGCACGATGGCGGGGCTGCCCACCACGGCGCGGGCGACAGCCACCCGTTGCTGCTGTCCCCCGCTGAGCTGGGTTGGGAACCGTCGCTCGAAGGGAGCCATGTCAAGACGCTCCAGGATGGGCATGATCCGGTCCCGGTGCTCGGGCTCGGGCACCCCCTGTATCTGGAGCACGAACTGGATGTTTTCGTAGACAGTCAGCACCGGGATGAGATTGTAGGCCTGAAACACGAAGCCGATGTGATGGAGCCGCAGTTTGGTGAGTTCGTCGTCCGATTTCCCGCTGGTGACGACTCCCGCCACCTCGATTTCCCCTTCATCGGGACGGTCCAGGCCACCGATGAGGTTGAGCAGAGTGGTCTTCCCGCTGCCAGAAGGTCCGGCGAGCGTGGCGAAATCCCCTTCCCCGAGGGAAAGATCAACGCCGTCCACTGCATGCACGGTGTAATCGCCTTCGTGATAGAACTTCTTTACCCCGTGAAGCTTTACCGCTTCCATGCGCTCATCCTCGCTGGGTTAATGCGTAACACACTCCTCAATCCCATAGTCGGAAACATACAGAAAAACCACTGGTACGAATGAGTACCAGAAGATAATCAACGGCATCCGGCCTGAACGTCAAGATACCCGTTCATCACAAATCGCTTCCGTTTACGACGGTGGAGCGAGAGGTGAGATATTCCTTGAGGAAGCAGGATGCACCATGAGTTTGCTCCCCGTCTTTTCACCTCTGGCACTTTGGCTCTTTGGCACTCTCTTTCAATATCCCCGCATGGCGTCGGAGGGGCGGACTTTCATGACCCGCCAGGCCGGGTATAGGGAGGCCGCCAGCGCCAGAAAGATCATCGCCACCGCCAGCACCGCCGCTGACTGCCAGTCCCAGCCGGTGTATATTACCGGTTCAAATACAGTCCCGGCGAACCCCAGGTTCTCGTCTCCCAGGAGCGGCTCAAAATTGATGCCCCGGGTGGAAGTGTAAAGTCCGACCACTGTGGCGAGCAACACTCCGAGGACGGCTCCCATGACGGCTAGCACGAGCGCTTCCGTGGAAACGATCCGGACAATTCCTCCCCGGCCCAGACCGAGGGCCCGGATAACCCCGAACTCCCGGGAACGTTCCATGACGCTCATGAGGAGCGTATTGATCGTTCCGATCCCGACAATGAGGTAGAGGAAAACCAGGGTGATCTGAAGGCCGGCGTGGTCCACGCGGATGCTGCCGGCCAGTTCCGGCATGGCTTCCTGCCAGTCGTACGCTTCCGTGCCAGGATGGGGGTCAAGGATATCCCGGATGCGGGGGAGCGTTTCGGGAATGCGGTCGATGGAGGTGAGCATGAGGGCGATTTCGTGCACGCTCCCCTCGCGGCCGATGAGCGATGCCAGTTCCGGGCGGGGGACATACACGGTCCCCGCGTCGAATTCCCGGATGCCGGTCCGGATGATACCGGAAACCCGGTAGAGTCCGCTCACGATCTCCCCCGAGGCATCCTGGGTCATGAACACGAATTTGTTTCCGGTACTGATGCGCAGGTTTTCCGCCAGTTCCGCGCCGATTACCGCCCCGGTGGAATCCCCGGGCGCGGGAAGACCGCCTTCGACGAACCGGTCTTCCCGGAGGAAGGGATTTTCTTCCGCCTCCCGGGATATGTCTATTCCCACAAACACTCCCGGACGGCTGTTCCGGCTGGAACGGATCAGACCGGGGACATAGAGTCGTGGATAGATCGCTTCCACAGTCGGGTCCCGTTCCAGTTCGGCCAGGATGGAGTCCGCGGGAACGGTCTGTTCGACTTTGCGCAGTTCGAGGTAATCCTCGTGATAGATCCCGATATGCCCGCTGCCGGTCCGTACGCCGCTCTCGATCATCTGGGAATAGGAACCGACCGCGAGATTGTTGAAGAACACGGCGAAAAACACGCTCCCCGAAATGGAGGCAAGTTCGATGATGGTCCGGCGCCGGTTTCTGCGGAGATTCCGCCATCCCATTTTGAGCCAGAGCATGTCAGACCTCCCGGAGGACTTCGACCGGCCGCATCCGTCTCAGCCGCCAGGCGGGGAACAGGGCCACCAGAGTCCCCAGCGCGATCACGAGGAAAACCGGAATGAGCACGGTGTCCGGGGCGGGAACAGCGCGGATGCGGGGAACCATTGTGGTTTCGGCGATGGAGACGCTGGGCATGAACGCACTGATGTCTATGGTGTACCGTTGCAGGAGGAGCGACGCCAGTAACCCCAGAAGACCCCCGGCGATCCCGGCGATTCCACTCATGAACAGGGCCTCCAGCAGGATCAGCAGTGAAAGCCGCGCGGGACGGAGCCCGATGGCGGACATCACGGCGAATTCCCGCATCCTTTCAAAAAGCGCCATGTACATGGTATTTACGGTTACCAGCACCACGGCGAAATAGAAAATCAGGGCGAAGAAGAACCGGCTGGCGCGGCTGATTTCCAGAAGGTTGTTCAACTGGGGCAGAAAACGATTCCAGGAACGGACATCGTATTCCTCCGGGTCCAGACGGAGCCTTGCGGATACCGCTTCCGCCTGGAGCGGGCTCCCAAGCCGGAGTGTCCACTCATGGACCTGCCCGTCGAGGGCGAGCATGCGCTGGAGTGTCCGGCGGCCCACCAGGGCGAGGGAGATGTCCCGCACCGGGTCTCCCGTGTCCACGATTCCCGCCACCCGGAAGATATCCGCGGCCACCGAACCGTAGGCGTCCTGGCCCATGGCCACGATCTCCCCACCGATCTCCGCGTCCATGCTCCTGGCCAGCCCCCGTCCGAGCACGATCTCCTGGGTGGATTCGCCCGAGAGGAATTTTCCGGCGATAATGCGGTCCTCGAACCTGCTCACCGCCCGTTCCTCCTCGGGACTGATCCCGAGAAGTTCAGTCGCCTGGGTGGTGCTTGAGTCCCCTTCGCCGTAGCTGAGGAGCGCGAATCCCCGAACCCTCCCCGCTGCCCCGCGGATATCCGGATAGGACAGCAGAACCTGGCGCAGGGTGTCCTGGGGGACAGTGATATCGGTCCGGGGTTCCTCGAAATAGCCCTCGGCGGTGATGCGGAGCTGCCCCTGGTATTCGGTGGCGCTCTCGATCATGTCGCGGAACATCCCCTCGTACACGGAAAGAGTGAGTACGATGAGGGCGGTGGCGAGCCCCATGGCGGTCATGGTGAGGATGGTCCGACGGCGGTTCCGCCAGATGCTCCGGTATCCAAGCCTGACCAGAAGCATGTCAGCGCCTCCTCAGGGTCCGGAGAGAGAAGAAGTCGTCGGAAAGCCGGACATTGAATTCGAGCTTCTGGTAATTGAGCAGAGTGTGCTCCTGCGGCTCATCCATCGGCTGGACCCGCATTTCCAGAGGAACCCAGCGTCCGGAAATCCGCTGTACATCATCGAAAGTTATGGTCCGTACCAGTTCTCCGGCTTCATCCTCATAGCGGATGGAAAGAGGGATAAGCCGTTCGGTATCCACGGTGTAGATGATCCTTCCCCACACGACCGCCGCATCGGGTTTGGGAATCGCGACAATTTCCGCCGTTCCGTCGCCGCCGGTCATGGAAAGATCATAGAGACGGTCCACCTGGTTTTCCTTCACCAGGTCATCATTGGTAAGATGGCTTCCCATCCAGCTTTCGCCCATCATGCTGGAAGGGATCTTGATCAGACGGTCGATGCTGGGGAGAAAGTTCCACATGTCGTCGCCGACCTTGAGGGTGGATACTCCTTCGTCTTTCTTCGGGGCGAGAACCCGGACCAGGAAACGATCGCGGTTTTTGGACCACATTTCCAGGGTCATCTCGCGGGTCCAGCGTTCGGTGACCACCCGCATGTGCGCGATGGCATGGGAAGTCTCCCCCTGGTACTGGGTTTCGATTCGGCGGATGAGTTCGCGTGCGGTCATCTCCTGGGCCGTAACTTGTATGGAGAACGCGCAAAGAACCGACCAGACCACCGTCGTCCATAGGTGCCTTGACTGCATCCTGATCCTCGTGAAATTGTTTTTGGGTGTTAACTGCCTCGCGGGAATAGTCGTGGTGGAAGAGTAACTCACCCCTTGTTCCCCTCTCGGTGCTCTCTGTGGCTCAATTCCCCCCTCTCTCTGGAGATGCGGGGTTCCCGGCCCTGTGGAACAGGGCTGGAGTGCAAGAAGGGGGATCAAAGGGATGAGCCTGGTTTCAGAAGAAGAGTGCACATGTCATGAACGATGGAATATCCCGGGGCGCGGACCGGCCCGCTGCTCGAAATGGGGCATGGTTCCGGATGGGTGACACAGTTCGGGAATACGCCAAACTCTTCCCGGTATGGCGGGAGAGACCGGCGTTTGCGGAGCCGGAACGAAATATGCCTCGACGGCAATAGTTCATCCCCGAAATCCCAACGGTCCCCCTCCCATGGCAGAGAGGGGGACGCCTGTATCACCGGAAAAGGGGAAGACCGCGCAGATGACATAACCGGATAATGGGAGAAACATATCCGGCCGGTTCACGGCTATTTCTTCACGATTGCCCAGACCAGAGAGACCACAAAGGCGGCCGCTGAGACCACGAGCAGAATGGAGAGGGTTCGGATGCGGTTGTCTCTCTGGGTCAGCGTACCTTCAAGATTCGTCCGCAGGGAGTCCTGGCGGGCCTCAAGCTCGGTGATCGTCTCCTGGCGTTCGGCAATCTCGTTTTCGAGCATCTCCTCGACCCGTTGCAGACTGTCCACCCGGGCGTTGCCCGATTCAACGAGCTGACGGCGCTGTTCAAGCTGGTTCCGGAGACTGCGGGACTGGGCGTTCAGGTTGCTGATTCTTCGCTCCTGCTGCTGGTTCTCCTCGCGCTGGGCCTCGAGTTGGTCGCGAAGATTTGCCACACGACGTTCCGCCGCGGAAACGGTATCTTCCAGTGCGGATATGTCCTGACGCAGGCTGTCGCGGGCGGTCATGGCTTCTTCGAGGTTTTCCCGGGTGTCAATCAGGTTTTCCCGGTAGGCCATGGTGGAGTCCTGGATGGCGGCCAGGCGGTCCTGGCAGGATTCAAGCTCTTCCTGGGTGCGGTCGAGCCGCTGTTGCATGTTACTCTTGTCTCCGCAGCCGAATACGGTGATCGCCGCAAACAGGATGAGCATGACAGGGAGATAGGAATGGGGCTTCGTGTACATAACGGTCCCTCCTTTCGGGGAATTTATAACTGTGTGACCGGACGGGAGTTTTTCCCGCCCGGTCACGCCGCAGATTCCGGAAAGGCGATCGGACACGTTTTTTCAGTTACGCTGTATTCACGCCTTTTCCGTCTCAAACCGAGGAAGTGAGTGGCTTTCTATCTCGTCAATCTTCACCGGCCGTCCACCCTCGACGCCCGACTTGTGGGCCATGAGCATGGTCTCGACCTTATTGAGCACCGTGTCGGCGTCCTGGGGCCATTCGCCGGTCGTGAACGCCTTGTCGATAACCCTGAGGATCGGCAGCCAGAGATGCTCGTCATGACTGACATTGCCGATCTGGCCTTCCCAGAGAATCCCCTGTTCCAGCACATCCCGATCGAGATGCACCTTCGACCAGTTGCGGTAGGGCTGTCCGAACCAGGTGGAGGCCACCCCGACCACCGGGTTGCGATCTTTGATGGGCGCGTGCTCCAAATGCACCATCACCGGGGGAATGGAGAGCGGATCCTCATCCGCGGGCCAGGTCATGCCGTGGGTGGAAACCTTCACCACTTTCCCGCCGACCAGCATCTGCGCCATCTCCAGAATGTGCGGCATGTAGGACCCGAAATTCGCCGTGGAGCCGTCCACATAGTAGTGCTGCACCATTTCCGGGTCGATCCGCGAGTGCGCCACCTGGATTTCGTTCATCCAGGGAATGCAGGAGCCGGTCACGAGCGGGGAACCGTACTGTTTCGCCAGCCGGATGATTTCGCGGGCATCCCGGATGTTCCAGGCCAGGGGCCGGTTGATGAACACCGGCATCCCTTTTTCCAGGAACGGGCGGGCCAGGTTGAGCGAATCTTCCGGGTCGGTGATAAACACGGCGTCCACATGCTTCATCATGTCTTCCGGGTTCTTCACCACGTTCTTGACGCCGAGCTGGCCGGTGAACTTATCGGTGCTCATGTAGCTCGAAAGCTCGGTCATCCGCTTCTGCTTCCACTCCGCCGTGCCCTTGAAAGAGGAGGCGTACTTGTCCGCCTTGCCCCAGACCGCGACGACTTTCATGTTCGTGCGCGGCGGAACGGCGGGATCGTTAAGCGCCTGGGTGTAGGCCATGGCATGGGAGTAGGGACCGAGCCCGATCATGCCGACCCGCAGAAAATCGCGGCGCAGCGTCTTCCGCTTCGGAGCGGCTTCCGCCGTCCGGAGGCCAGTTCCCGCGACAGCTCCCGCCACGGCGGCGGTCTTGATAAAAGATCTCCGTTTCATCGTATCGTTGGAATGCATCTCCCCGCTTCCTTTCAGTCCGGAATCACGTTCCACTTTTCGATCCGCACGGTCGGCATGCGATAATCGCCAATCTCGTCCACATCGATTACCCTGCCGCCCTCGTTGGCCGACTTGTATCCGGCGATGACCACCCTGAGCTTGTCGAGGATATCCTGACGGGTTTCCAGCGATTTGTTCGTGGCGAACACCTGCTGGATATTGGTCATGAAGTTCCAGAACGTCAGCTCATAATTCGACCAGCTGGTAGTTCCCTCGAAAACGGTGTGGTCATCATAGTACATCCTATACCACTCCATCTCCTGTTTGTGGCCGCCGAGCGCCAGCACACCCTGAACCGGGGGCTTGCCATCCACGGGTTCATACTCCAGGTTCATGCGCGAGGGGGGAATGCCGTGGGGATCGTACCCCTTGGAACCGTCCCACCCGTGCAGAGCCACTTTCTTGATCCGGCGCTTCATGAGCCAGTGGAGGGGCTCGAGCCCGTCATTGGCATACGACGTGTAGAATCCCAGCGAGGTCGAGGCGAAGAACGAGGCGACCTTGTCCCGTTTGATGGTGTGATACCGGATTTCGTTCTCGGGCATTCCAGCCGTGAACGACCCCGTGTACACCGCCGACCCGTTCGCTTCCGCCAGGTCGAGGATACGCTCGCATTCGGGCACGCTTAGCGCCACCGGGCTGCAGAGGAAGATGGGCAGCCCTTTTCTGATGAACGGCTCGGCGAGCTCGTAGGCCCGGTCGAAATCCATGATCATCGCCGCATCAACCTGGCCCACCATCTCGCGGTAGTCCTTGCAGACGTTGGGGATGTTGTTCATCTTGGCGATGCCCTGCGGCGAATGCTCGTCGTTCGACCAAAAATCCATCTGCTTCTTCACAAATTCCGGGCTACCCGCGTAGTTTTTGCGGTAATCGTCACCCCAGATGTGGGTGATCCGCATGTTGAGGTAATTGTAGTCCCGGAAGATGTTGTTGATGACCCGGATGTAATGGCCGTAGAATGAGAACGGCCCGGTTCCGACCCATCCGACCCGGAGGACCCGCTGAGAACTGGGAAACGTTTTTTCCGGCATACCTGCTCCCTACCGAAGTGAATTGTACCTTTGTTAATGAATGAAACTTCTAAACGCGATTGTCCTAATAATACACTTTCGCCGCCGCTCATCCAACGATTTTCTGCTCCCGGAGGCGGCGGACCAACACCGGCAGGGAATGCAGGATAATGTAAATATAGCATAAATATAATACATTGCAATAGACTTCTCTATTTCCCTGCAAGTATTCTGCCTCGTTTTGCATCGCATTGCTGGTGATATACGCAGTCCACGAAGAAGAGGTAACTCCTCTCCTGGATCACACAGGCGTAAACGTAACAGAAAGCCATAAGAACACATGGCCATAAAGGGCCATCGCTTCGGAAAGAGTAACTCACCCCGCTCTCTCGGTCCTTATCGCTACCGCGCTCCGTCCGGATTCGCTCCGTACACATTGTTCCCAACCGTGGTCCGGTCTCCGGCGCGCACGGCTTGGGATGCGTCGTCATGCTCCGGGAACCAGTTGAGGCGCACCGTGCACCTGTCTTCCGGCACACCCCGGATCACCACCGGGGTTTGGGGCGCGCGGAATGTGTTGTTGTAAATCTCGATCATCGTCCCGGCGATATCCGTGCCGTCGCCCCGGTCACGCCCGCCGTGCATGTCGAAGCAGTGGCTCAGGGAAGTGCCGAGTTCGATGTTGTGGCGGGCGGTGTAGCCGCAGCCGGGGCGGCCCGTTCCGGCGATGGAGTGACGGTTGGAGTCGAAGAGGTTGTACTCGATGAGAGAGGAGGCCACGTCATGCACCACGCCGTAGCCCAATCCGTTGTACTGGCAGTGGTGGATGTAGTTGTGATGGACCCGGTGCCCGCCGCCCTTGTTCAGGACGACCCCGCCGTGGGCGAATCCGGAGATTTCGCAGTTGTCCACCTCCAGGCCGGGAAACGCGGTCACGATGCCGTCGGAGGTGGGGAACTTATAATAGTACGCGCGCCCGTCGCCGCCGGGACCGAACGCACGGCGGTGGTGGTCAAGGTACCGCTTGGGGCAGGGGCCCTGCAGACGGAGACCGGTGACCCGGACGTTCGGTCCCAGGGCCCTGATCATCACCGGCGTCTTGAGGGCGTCGGAGGTAAGAATGGCGCCCTTGGAGCCGTTCCGTCCGCGCTCCCCGGCCAGAGTGACTCCCCCGGGAATTTCGAGGACGAGTCCCTCGGTGTAGATGCGGGCGGTCAGGTCGATCTCCGATTCTCCCGGAATGAAGACCACCTGTCCGGCTTTGGCTTTGGAAAGGGCGTCCAGGAGGGAATCAACGTTCGTGGCGATGAAATCGCCCGTACTCATGGTATTACGGTAGCCTTCGCCGCCGCCGATGGGGCCCCGGTCATCGGCCTTCGCGCCGTAGACGGCGCTTTCGATCTCCACCCAGGATGGAGATTCGGCGGAGGCGGAGCCGGCAAACAGCAGCCCGAGGGACAGCGCGAGAATGAAGTGATGCAGCATAAAGATTCCTTTCCGGAAAAAACAGTGTCCAGAGTGTCAATGCGTCCAGGAAAATGGGAATACCAGTCTGAACGGGGATGCGGGGAATATCCCGGAAAAGATTGTCTGAATGGGGATGCATGGGATAAAGACAGGATGAAAGAATGATGAAAGAATCTCACATCCGCCGGTTTTGCTTTTCATCACCTGTTATCCCATGCATCCCGGGGTCCCCAACCGAATCGGTACGATTCGATTGGGGTGGTCCCGTGCATCCCAATTCAGACAGGTATCCCGGGGTGGTCACGCGCATCATTATTCAGACCATTTTTTTACTTTTTCTCCAGCGCTTTCATCACTTCGTCCACGACGTTTTCCCGCCCAGCTTGAAGCGGATGAGCCAGGAGCGGAGCGCATCGTCCCATGGCAGGGCGTCGTCGCCCCCCAAGGCGTCGAGACGGACCGCCCGTCCGGTGAGGCGGGAAGCGTTTGTGGCCACCAGCGCCCGGTGCTGCTCCAGGATGGCCTCATAGGGACGGGGGGGCTTGCGGTCGGCGTAGAAGTCGTGGAGCGCCTTGAACATATAGTAGAAGAGGTTGTCGCCTGCGGTGAAGGTCTTTTTCCCGTGCATGGAGTAGGCGTCGATGTGATAGGGCGCGGGATGCTCCCCGACGATGTGCATGCCGAGCATGGGTGGCTGACCCTCCCGGGGCTTATAGGTCAGGAGCGAGAAGGAGGTTCCGATGGGCCGCGCCTCCGCCCCGGCTTTTTTGTAATCCGGGCGATAGCCTTTGGGGAAATTGGTCAGGTCGAGATTGCCCATGAGCGCCTCGCGAATGTGCACCCATGTCCCGGGGTTCATGACGAAGTCCCCGGCGAACCACGCGCTCTCGAATCCGCCGTCGAACCCGGCGTGGGCGAAGTTGATGACATGGGGGAACATCCAGGTGAAGATCGGCTCCGGGCAATAGGCTTCGTAGTTCCGCACCGGGCCCTCCTCCCGGGCGAACCGCTGCATCTCCGTCACTTCCGGCTGGAATTCCAGGGAGGAAGCGCACATCAGCGGGGCGTTGTGGGCCTTCGCCAGCCGCACGGTTTCCTCGGCATCGGCGATGGTCGCGGTGAAGGGACGATTGATGAACACCGGCTTGCCCATCTCCAGCGCGGGCTGGGCCAGTTCGAAGACCCGGCGGTAGTCGGCATGTTCGACATGAACGCAGTCGCACTCCTTCACCAGCTTCACCGGGTCCCTGATGATTTTTTCAAATCCCATGTCCATCATGGATTCGGCCACGCCGGGAGCGTCATCCCACACGGCGTATGGCCTGACCCGCACCTTCTCTGTAAAACTCGTGGGCGGCTTGAGAAATGTCCCCACGAACCCGTGGGAGCCGAGTCCGAGTTGCCCGATTTTCATGATTTTCATGTCCTGGGCGAAGGCGGGCGCCCGGCCGGAGGCGACAATGCCCGCGATGCCCGCGGAAGCGGCGGTTTTCATGAATGCGCGTCTGGTTTTCATCCCCTCTGTTCCCCGGTAGTAAAGCGATTTGTGATCCATGTATTGTATTCTGTGAGTATATGACCTCAGTCTGTCCCGTGTCAAAGTTTTTTTCCGGCCGGAGTCGCTGCGTTTCCCCCGCCAGTTTGCCGGAACGTACCGGACGATGCTGCCGGGCTCATACCCGTTTTCGAAACGAAGCCGTCATGACCGTAAATACGGCGATCTACACGGTAATGGTATATATTTCATACGTGGGTGTTTCAGGATAGATAGATTTCCGCGCCCGGTTTCCGCTGCCGGGTGCTGCGTCCGGCAGGCTTCAGCCAGAAAGGAGACTACAATGGGTTATTCTTTTCTCGCGGAATGGATTCCGCTTCTTCCCCTCGCGGCGGTCGGCCTGGCCTTGTCCATCGGCATCGGGCAGACGGGGCGTCAGACCGCGCACGTGTTCGACGGCCTGAAAAATCCCCGCCTGGGGAACCGGTATCTTCTGTACCTGCCCGTGGATCATACATGGGCAGGCAAAGCCTTTCCATTCATCTATTTTCTCCACGGCGCGGGAGAGCGGGGGAACGACCCCAAAATATTGAAGCGCCAGGCGCTCCCGAAAATCGTGGAGACCATCCCCGGCTTTCGCTTCATCGTCGTCTCGCCCCAGTGCCCCGCCTATTCGGGGTGGTCCATGGCGTTCCTGACCGCGCTGCTTGATGAAATAGTGCCGCAGCTCCGGGTGGATACCGACCGGATATACCTCACCGGTATCAGCATGGGCGGGTATGCGACCTGGAGCCTGGCTTCACTCCAGCCGGACCGGTTCGCGGCAGTCGCCCCGGTCTGCGGGGGCGGGGACCCGTCGCGCGCCCATCGCCTGAAGGACCTTCCCATCTGGGCGTTCCACGGCGCCCTGGACGACATCGTTCCCCCCGGCGAATCGCAGACGATGGTGGATGCGGTGCGGGAGGCGGGCGGAACGGAGGTGCGCTTCACCGTGTATCCCGAAGCCGGGCACGACTCCTGGACCCCAACCTACAACAACCCGGAACTCTACGATTGGTTCCTGGCCCATAAGCGAAAGTGATGAGCTTCGGGCCACGCGGCGGTATCAGTTCCGGTAGCTTCTGAGCACATAGTTCCGGATGGCTTCGGTGTACGGCACGGCGTCATTCTTTTTCAGGCTGTCCAGACGGACCGCGCGGCCGGTCTCCCGGGATTTGGCGGTGGCCACGAGCGCGCGGTGCTGCTCCAGGATGGCCGCATAGGGCCGCGGAATACGGTGGTTCATATAGAAGTCGTTGAGGGTGAGGAACATGGGCTCGAAAATGTTCGGGGCATTCAGGTGCTCGCCCGCCACGAACTGACGGGATTCCTCCTGGCCGTAGACGGTGATGTGGTAGCTCCCCGGTGCACCGCCGACATGGTTCATGCCGATCATGGAGGGCTGGCCGTTCACGGATTCATATGTCAGCAGGCTCACCGCGTGGCCGTAAGGGCGCTTGGGATCGAGGAATTTGGGATTCCTGCCTTCGGAGTCGGTCACCACCTTGAAATCACCCCAGTCCATCACGAAATCACCGGTGAAATACGCGCTCTCCATCCCGCCGCCGAGCGCGGCGTGGGCGAAATTCAGCGTGTGCGGGAACATCCAGGGGAAGAACGGCTCCGGGCAGTAGCACTCATAGGCCCGCACCGGTCCCTTTTCCCGGGCGAACTTGGCGATGTCCGGCAGGATCGGCTGGTACTCCAGCGAAGAGCCCTGCATGAGCGGGGCATTGTGGGCTTTGGCCAGCCGCACGATTTCCTCGGCATCGCCCACCGTCGCGGCAAAGGGACGGTTGATGAAGGTCGGCTTGCCCGCTTCCAGGCCGGGACGCGCCAGCTCCAGGCTGCGGCGGTAATCGGCGTGCTCCACGTGAATGACATCGCACTCCCGCGCCAGTTCATCCGGGGTTTTCGCCGTGCGCTCGAACCCGAACCGCCCCTTCATCTTTTCCGCCACTCCCGGCGCGTCATCCCAAACAATGTACGGACGGCATCCGATGGATGGGTTCTTCTCCCCGGCGCTCCGGAACCGAGCCGCGAAGGAGTGGGAACCGAGCCCGAGCTGACCGATTTTGAGCAGCTTCATGTTTTGGGCAAACGCGGGGGCCTGGCGCGATGCGGCGATCCCGGCGATTCCGGCCAGGGCGGCTGACTGTATGAACGAACGTCGGGAAGACATGGGCGGCTCCTGGGAAACGGGTGAATGTGACAGGTTTGCGGGAACAGTGCAGGATATCGGGTTGGGTCAGCAGAACCGGGGGAAACACGCGTGTCCGATGCTCCCGGCGCTTTTTTGTACCCTCTCTCCTCCGGTGGCCTCTCCCGTGTCAAGGGATGTAAGGTATATACATAAGAAAACCCCACAGCCAGAACCGGTTGCTGACCATACCCGATATCCGTGATAATGTACGGCATGGAAGGGGAGAAGGGAAGAGAAAAGGAGAGGGGAAAGCGCTTGACAGTTCTACCAATTGTGGTATTTTGATACGCATATCTCGTATGTAATGTCATCCGCGTTTTCCATTCAGAAGGGGATCCCATGTCCGACACCGACACCCGTCGAGGCTTCCTGGAAAAGGGCGCCCTGGCCGCCGCCGGCCTGGCCGCCGCCGCGAAAGCCGCCGAGGCCGCGAAGTACATTCCACAAGGCAAGACCGGGCCCTCGGCCGACCTGGTCACCATCGGCGCCCTGAGCTGCAAAGGACACCTGGGAAGCCTTTGGGGCCCCCTCATCAACCCGGTGGGCGATCAGATTCGCCAGACCGGGATGATTCTCACCCACGGCTGGGACCTCAACCCCGAGGAATCTAAAATTTTCGCCGCCAAGTACGGCTGCGCCACGGTCAAAAACCATACCGATCTCATCGGCAAGGTGGACGCGGTCATTGCCAGCGACTACACCGCCATAGAGGTCAACCATAAGATGGTGGAGCCCTTCCTGGAAGCGAAGGTGCCCATCTTCATCAATCGTCCTTTCTCCACTACCCTGGCCGGCGCGCGAAAGATGGTGGAAACCGCCCGGAAGTACAACACTCCCATCATGTGCGCCTCCTCCTTCGAGTTCACCCGCGAAGTGGAAATTGCCCGGGAGCAGGTCCAGAAGATCGGGAAGGACATCCAGGGGTACTCGGCCACCAATTCCATGAGCGACTACTCCACCCACGGAATCCACGGCCTCTGGGCGGTCCACCGGGTCATCGACGGCCCGCTTGGAGCCATCTCCTACCGCACCCCGGACTGGAAAAAGCCCAACGGCCTCATGACCCTCGAACACCCGGACCGGGGCGGCAGCGGGACCTTCTACGGCACCCTGCAGCAGATAGTCGGCGGGCTCTCCAACGCCTCCATCAAGATATGGAAGGGGCGCTCGGAATGGTTCGAGCAGGTCTGGTACTGGGAGCGCGGCCCCCATGACCGGGACAAGTTCATGTGGATCCCCATGCTCATCGAAATGCAGCGGATGTTCGTCACCGGCCAGATGTACCAGTCCTATGACAGCATCCTGGAGAAGGTCCACTGGCATCTGGCCGGATTCCGCTCCCATCTGGACCGGAACGGCGGCTTTGTCGAACTGGCGGGCTTCGACGAGGAATGGCGGGCTCCGGTCTATCCCACCGGCGGGGCGTTCGATTACCTGAAGGAGTACAAGAAGTACTTCGGCTAAAAAAAGAGAATCACAAGTTCAGGGACCCAAAATCCAAAGACGAAGAAAGGCCCCCTTGCAAGGGGGCCTTTCTTCGTGAAAGAACCGACTGGACGGTTACATACCTGAGCAATGACAACCGGTTGTATGAAAATTTCGTTGGTTGTCGGCCTATTCCACCCTCGCCAGCTTCGCCTCATTCACCGCATCCGTCGGCAGATACCGGTAAACATACTCCTCCACTGTGATGGAAACCCGCCGTTCCGACCTTCCGAGCAGCCGTACCGCCTCCTCCGGGTTGGAGAAGGTGAACCACACGAAGCGGCGGTCGCCTTTCATCCGGGGGAACTTGAGCGAATCAGCCGGATCGGGGTAGAAGTACGGCGCTTCCATACCGCCTTCCCCGACAGATCCGTAGACATATCGTCCCGTGGTGGTGACCCCGCCCCGGAACCGGAAAGTCCCGACCGGACCGTATCCTTCGAGCACCCGGACTTCCTTTGAGACCAGCACGATCCCGGCCGCGGCATCACCGGGCGCGATGTTCAGCGGATCGAACCGGGAGGAATGGACGGTATCCCGGCTCCCGCCGCACCCGATCCCGAGTACGAGGGTTATCAGGAGCAGGATAAAAAGCCCATACCGGGGCCCACTGCCATGCCGTTTCCCGTTCATTACACCCCCCTTCTCCACCATTGCCCGTCTTTTCACCACACCTCGATCACATGCCTGCCTTCCGGGAGAGCGATCCGCACCGTGCCGGACTTCCGGTCATAGCGGTGTTTTACCCGAGCGCCGTCGAGGAGCACCGCGGCGGGTGTGCGGGCCGAGCGAAGGGAAAGCTCCGTCGCGGCCTCCGAATCGGTTTCGATGACCGGGGTGTTTCCGGAATAGTCGGCCAGGAGAGTGAGCCTGCGGTCGGAGCGGAACAGTTCGCCGCCGTCCGCGCCCCGGAGCAGGGCCGCGTTGCGCACCCAGATGAGCCGGGGAGAGCCGTCGGAGAGTTCGGTGAGGGCCAGACGGTCGCCGTCAGTTTCCCAGCGCCCGGCGGAACGGACGCCCTCTCCGCCGTCGGAGCGGAAGAATACCCGGTCGGTTTCGTCCGCGCGGCGGATTTCCGCGCCGGTCCAGCCCGGTTCGTCGGCCCGGACCGTGGTCCAGGCTTCGTGGTCCGCCCGGTTATCCTCGCGGGAGGGAATCATCACCGCCAGAAATGCGCCGTTACGGTCGGGTTCGGGCGCGGCGAGCAGGATGGTGGAGCCGTCCCGGTCTGGATGGGGACGGACTTTCCGCTCCAGCCCCGAAGGGGAGAGAACTTCCATGCGCAGGTCGGCTTTCGGGCGGGTGACCCGGACGGTGTTGCCCGTGCCTTGGAAGGTGTTCTTTCCCTCGGTGTTGAAGGCCCAGGTGAACCGCTCCGGCTCCCCGGCCGCAACCCGGTCGAAGAGGACCATATAGCCGGGAGACTTGAGATACACAAAGGAGCGGGAATATTCCGAAAGCCGTCCCTTGTAGACGCAGGAAAGTTCCCCTTCCACGGCGTCGAGAGTGCGCCCGGTGAAGCAGGACCGAATCCGGGGGAACTCGTTGCGGGCGGACACCTCGTCGTCGAGATCGGCGATGCGCTGGGACTCGGGATAGCCGTTCAGGAGCAGGGTGTTGTGGGAAACCGGCTGCATGTAGAACTGCTTGTAATAGAGATTGGTGTAATAGTTCACAACCCCGGCCTCGCTCAGGAGGGTTTCGCCGTTGTAGAGCAGCCAGAACGTCCCCTGGTCCAGGTGATAGTGGTTGGAATGAGGCCCGCATTTGAGGGCGAAGATGAGGGCGTCCTTCTCCCACCCGGAGCGGAGTACGGCGTTTCCCTTGGACCAAAACCACCGCGAGGGCTCATGCTGGGATAACGGCATGGGTTTCAGCTCGGGGTCGGGATACCAGAGGAAGTCGAAGAAGGTATAGCGCGGGGAGAACACCCCGCCTTCGGTCTGCCAGCGGTAGCGCTCCAGCGCCGAGGGGTCTTTCATCCGGTGAGCCAGCCAGAGGTGCAGGTTGCGGAGCGAGAAGCCCCAACTCCGGCCACCGTCGCCGAACGCCGGGCAGTTCAGGCCCTCCGCCGTGGATAGGTGAAGCTGGTAGCGGTAGGTATCCTTCACTGGCGTGGTCGAGGTCCAGTCGATGCCCAGATTCCGTTCCAGGGCGTCGAGACAGATCGTCAGGTGCTCGGTGTCGGTTCCGGCGTAGGCTTCCGGTTCGGCATAGCTGCCGTCGGGACGATAGGCGGCGTCGATGTGGGCCTTGTACTTGGCCAGAATGCCGGAGAGGTACGGTTCCAGGTCGGGCTGTTCCGGATCTTCGCCGAGGAAGGCCAGGGCGGCGACGAGCATCCCCGTAGAGTTCATGCCGATGTGGTTGGTGATGTTGGAGGGCTTCCGGTTGTTCTCCACCCAGTCGCGGTAGTGGGGAATGACAGCCTTTTCCATGACTTTCGTTCGGATCAGGGTGCGCTCCTCCGGGGTGAGCAACGGATAGAGCAGGTCGTAGCCGACCCCCATGGCGTACATCCACAGCCCGACCGGATAGTAGGTGTACATGTGACGGGCCAGGAACCAGGGATGAATCCACTCGTCGAACCCCGCGAACTTGAGCATGGCCGCTTTCGCGGTCAGCCCGGCCTCGCGGTCTCCGGTGAACGCGTAGAGAAACGCCCCCGCCGTAACGGTCTCCCGCATGGCCGCCCCCGTGTTGTGCCAGCGATAGAACCAGTCCCAGGTTGCCGACACCGGGCCGCCGTCAAGGAATTCACGGTTCCCGCCCTTCGACTCCACAATGGCGTCCACGTTCGACGCGGCGAGGGTTTTCCGGGCGGATTCCACTGCGGCGTCGAGGACCTTCTTCCGTTTGGGGTCCATTGTCCCCGATTTCAGCGAATCAAGTTCTGCCCCGGTGAAGAAGAGCCGGGGATGGTCCGCCGGGGTGAACCGCCGCGCGGGCACGAGGAACCGAATGGTCTCTTCCACCCGCTCCCCCGCCGTGCCCCGTCCCTCCAGAACAACCGACCACTGGCCGGAAGGGTCCGTATCGCCGAACCGGTGAATCGCCGGTGTGGTCCAGAATCCGTCGCCCGTAGGGGTGAGCTTCACCTGCCGCGCCCGTTCCCTTCCCGATGGGTCGAGTGCCGTGGCGGTAAGCGACGCGAGTTCCACCGGCTTTCCGCCCTCCTCGGGCCGGACCTTCAGCGCGAGGGCGTCTCCCCGGTGATAATGGCGGTTGAGAACAGCGGAATGAAACTTGTCGAGATAGGTCGCCGCCGGTTCCCGCACCTCGAACCGCCGGAGACGCTCCCCGGTCAGGAGCACATCATCGAGGCACAGGCTGTAGCTTCGGTGGGGGTTCACCGGGCCGTAGCGGACGAGGACCGAGACGGCGTCGAGCCGCACTCCCGCGGGCATGGGCGATCCCTCCGCCCGGAAGTCGTCCCGGGGAATGCGGAGGGTCACCCACCCGTTCGCGGCCGGGTCGGCCTGCGACCAGACATAACGACGGCCGTCCTCCGCGTACAGAGTCACCCGGAGTTCCTCCGGCTTCCGGTCGCCATCGGCGAATACCGCCAGCCGCATTTCCGTGGAGGCGTTCGTCCAGAGCCGGAATTTCCGGGTCATGCCGACCAGGTGCTCGTTGCGGGGCCAGTCCGTGTCCTCCGGCTCGGTGACCTTGCAGAGGGAGTATCCGCTTCCGCCGTAAGCCGGTTCCCGGACGCACCAGATTTCGGGATCGAACCCGGGGTCCTCGGCGATGGGATAGGATTCCCAAGAATTGAGTTCGCCGCGTTCGAAATCCTCGCGAAGGGCATCGGAGATCTTGTCCGGGGCCGGAGCGCCGAAGGCTTCGACCGCTCCGAGGAGGAGAGCGAAGGAAAGACCGGTGAAAAAAAGTCTCATGGGATATCCTGTATGGGTGTGGGCGTCCCGGCTCCATTTCTCCACGAAGAGAAGTGGTCAGGGAGCATGGCGTAAACATTGGAAGCATTAGGAAAAACAATGTTTCGTTGGGCTCACAAGGGGATCTGAACCCCCTGTCCTTAGGACTTTTTTACAATTTCATCATGAACTCCGTCTCCACCTCCGGTTCGGAGCGTACGGTGATCGTCCCGTGGTGAAGGCGCAGTATCTGACGGGAGAGGCTGAGCCCGATTCCGGAACCGTCGCGGCGGGTAGTGAAAAAGGGGATGAATATCTTGGGGAGCACATCGGCCATGATTCCGGGGCCGTTATCGGTAACCCAGATGCAGCTTCGGCCCTGTTCATCGACCCCGGCCCGGAGGGACAGGCGGCTTTCCGGACGGCCTTCGAGAGCCTGGATGGAGTTTTGCACCAGGTTGATGAGGACCTGCTCCAGGAGTTCTGGATCGGCGGCGAGTTCCATGTCTTCCGGCTCGATGCTTCGCTCGAACCGGATTCCGGCGCTCTCTGCGCGGTCCCGGAGGAGGCGTTCCACCCGGTCAAAGAGCTCGCGGAGGGGGAACACCCGGAAGCGGGGCTTGGGGATGCGGGTCATGCGACGGTAGTTCTCGACAAAGTGCAGGAGTCCCCGGCTCCGCTGCTCGATGGTCGCGGTTGCGCCACGGATATCTTCCAGGGTTTCCGGGTCCGTCGCTTCCGTTCCGGCATCGTTGAGGAGACCGTTGACTGTGGCGGCGAGCGAGGCGATGGGGGTGATGGAGTTCATGATTTCGTGGGTGAGCACCCGGATAAGGTTCTGCCAGGACTCCATCTCTTTTTCTTCCAGTTCGCTCCGGATATCGTGGAGGGAGACCAGGGTGAGCGGTTTTCCCCTCATGACGAATCCGGCGGCACGGAGTGCGATCTGATACCGTTCGCCCCCGGCGGTGACCGGAACAAGACGGCGTTCCCCCGAGGCGAGCCGGGGGATGATTTCAGCGAGTTCGGGGTGTACCGGGGCGAGGTCTCTGACACTCCGGATAACCGGCATGTCCAGGAGCCGCTCGGCGGCGGTGTTGGCCAGTTCCACACCCCCGTCCGCTCCGAAGACGATGATTCCAGTCTCCACATGCTGCATCACCGTTTCAAGGTAGCGGCTCCGTTCCTCCCGCTCGGCGCGGACCAGTCGGAACCGGTCGAGGACCTCGGCGAAGGCGGCGTTCAGTTCCCCGTTGGTGGAATCCGGGGAGTCGAAAGCGGCGGTGAGATCGGCGTAACGGATGGAATCGAGGAAGCGGAGAAGAGAGCGGTGTCCCGCCTCCGCGAAGCGGAGGAGCAGCCAGGCCTGGCAGACCGCGGCGGTGAGGACCAGCCCGGTGGTGACATAGAAATCGCGGCGGCCGGCAAGGAAGATGAACAGGGAGATGGTGGCGCCGAGGAGCGTGGTCCGCGCCAGGAATTCCACCCGGAAGCGGTTATATCCCATACTTTTCCATCCTGCGGTAGAGGGCGGGGCGGGAAAGCCCCAATTCCCGTGCCGCGGCGCTCAGATTGCCGTTATGGGCGGCGAGCGCCTTCCGGATCAGCCCCGCCTCGTTCTCCTCGATGCGGAGACTGTCCGGGCACCGGGAGTTCTCCATCCGGGTGTCGCCAAGGGAAAAGTCTTCGGGACGCAGCACCGGGCCTTCGCACATGATGACCGCCCGTTCCACAGTGTGCATGAGTTCGCGCACGTTTCCCGGCCACTCGTACCGCATGAGCAGGGCGACTGCGGCGGGAAGCAGTTCACGGACCGGCTTCTGGTATTTGCGGGCGTAGATGCCGAGGAAATGATTGGTGAGGAGCAGGATATCTTCCCCCCGCTCCCGGAGCGGCGGAAGCGTGATAACCACGGTGTTGATGCGATAGAGCAGGTCACGGCGGAAGCGCTGCTGCTCGGCCATTTCGAAGAGGGGCATGTTGCTCGCGCAGATGAGCCGGACATCGAAGGGGCGGGCCGTGTTGGAGCCGAGACGGGTGACCGTGCGGTTCTCCAGTACGGTGAGAAGCTTGGCTTGGAGGGGGAGGGGCAGATTTCCGATCTCGTCAAGGAAAAGCGTTCCCCCCGATGCGATTTCAAACCGTCCGGCCCGCTCCTCGCGGGCGTCGGTGAACGCTCCCTTCACATGGCCGAACAGTTCGCTTTCAAAAAGCGTTTCGCTGAGCGCTCCCATGTCCACGGTGATGAAGACCTCGCGGGAGCGGCGGGAGCGGCGGTGCAGTTCGCGGGCGACCAGTTCCTTCCCCGTGCCGTTCTCTCCGAGCACGAGCACGCTGGCGTCGGTCCCCGCCACCTTCCGGATGGCCTCGAACACCGGCCGCATGACCGGGGCGTGCCCGATGAACTCGTTGAACGGCTGGTCCAGATCGGCGGCAAGCTGGCGCTGACGGGTCCGGAGACCGTCGGCCTCCCTCCGGGAAAGCCGGAGGCTCCGCGCGGCGAAAAAGGTGGCCAAAAGTTTCTCGTTCTGCCAGGGTTTGAGGACGAAATCAGTCGCGCCCTCCTTGATGGCCCGCACCGCCATTTCCACATCGCCATAGGCGGTGATGAGCACCACCACGGTCTGCGGGTCGAGGTCGAGTATCCGCCGGAGCCAGTGGAATCCTTCCTTTCCGCTGGAGGCATCACGGGCGAAGTTCATGTCCAGGAAAATGACATCGTAGTCTCCCTGTTCCAGGAGTGCGGGGACCGTTTCCGGATTTCGTTCGGCTCGCACCGTCTCCACGTAGGGTTTGAGGAGCAGACGGGCCGCGAGGAGAACATCCGGGTCATCGTCAATCACCAGCACCCTGCCGGTTTTTCCTGTCATCGAATCCTCCAGTCCGGAATTACCTCGTCTGATTTGTCATCAAGGCACTGGCCGTAGGTATGGTTTTGGGGAACGTTTTCCAGCTTCCTTACTGCATATCCCGGATACGAATTTCGATACCGCTGCCCTTGAGGAGCGGTGCAAGCTCGGTAACATCCGTGTCCCCGAAATGGTAGGGGTAGAGGATTTCCGGTTTGATTGCCCGCGCGGCGTCCGCTACCATGGCGGGAGTCATGGTATAGGGCAGGTTCATGGGCAGAAAGGCGATATCAATGTCGCGGAGCGCTTTCACCTCCGGGGTGTTCTCCGTGTCTCCAGCGATGTACACCCGTTTTTCACCGAAGGTGATGATATACCCGTTTCCGATTCCCCGGGGATGGTACGGAGCTCCGCTGGGACGTTTGTGAACAATGTTGTAGGCCGGGACCGCCTCGATACGGAATCCGCCGACCGTTTTGATCTCGCCGTTCCGCATCACGATTCCCCCGCCGACTTTTTCCGCCGCGGCCTCGGTCAGCACCAGGTCGGTGCGGTCCGTGCGGACTTTCGCCAGCGCGTCCTGGTCAAGATGATCGCCGTGCTCATGGGTGATCATCACCAGATCGGCTTTGGGAAGCCGGGAATAGTCGTCCTGGGATCCGTAGGGGTCTACATGTACCACCTTGCCCCCGAACACGAACATGAGGCTGCCGTGGCCGATGAACCGGATGCGCAATTCGCCGCCGGAGGTCTCGATGACATCCTCGCGGGGGTGGTCCTGTCCCGAGGCCCGTACGGCGAGGCCGAAAACACAGAAAGCGAACAGAAGCAGAACTTTCAGCATGGAGGTTCCTCCTTATTCGAATGGCATCCCGGCGCCGGTGGTATCGAAAATCGGTCAACAGGTGAAAATTAGAGGGGACAGGAGAAAAAATCAACAGGAAACACTTGTCCGGAAGAACCTGGGAGAGTAATTTACAGTGATGTTCAAGGCAAAGGGCCGCTGCCGGTCCGTTCCGTATGACGGGCAGCCATGACACAGCCGGAGGAAGAGGTTGAAATGAGCGCACGGGTGGACAACACGGGCGAGCCGTTCGGGCAGGGGGAGGACAACACCTTTGCCCTGCATGGCCTGCTTGCTTACGGAGCGGTTTTGCTTCTGTGCATATTCCCGGGCAGTTGGCTTCAGCTTTGGAACCCGACCCTTGGTCTCATTATTACGGAGGTAGCTTTCATCGCACTCCCGGCGGGCATCGTCCTGTTTGTTCACCGCGGAACACAGGGCGGAAAACTGTTCGCACTTCCGCAACCCGGGAAATCCGTTCTGACCATGCTCATCGGCGGTTGCGCCACGGTAATTGCAGTCCAGCAGGGAATCGCCGCCCGGAAGGCTCTGGCCGGAATCGATACCGCCGGCGCCGATGTGACAGCCCGCATTCCGCTTATCTCCCTGGTGCTTCTGGCTCCTTTCTGCGAGGAACTCCTCTTCCGGCCCGTGATTCAGAACGGGCTGGCGCGCCATTGGAGCAATCGCGCCTCGGTGCTTCTGACCGCCCTGCTGTTCGCCCTCTTTCATCTCCAGTTGCTGCGGTTCCCGGAGACGTTTGTCATCGGGATATTCGCCGGCGTCGTGTTCCTCAAGACACGGAATGTCTGGTACTCCGTTATCGTTCACGCGATCTGCAATTCCCTCGGGCCGGTATTGTGGCGCTGGGCGCCGCATCTCGACCTCTTGGTAAACCGGGTGACCGTAATCGGTCTGGCCTGCCTCGCTTTGGCCGTCTGCTACCATCTCGGCGAGAAAGCCCCGGCAACGCTGACCGGAGTATGGCACCGCCTCTCGTGGGCGGTGTTCGGGTCCCCGGAATCTTTCCGGGCCGCGCAACGGTCCCGTCTGGTCGCCCCCGTGATGTGGGGACTTGTCCTTCCCCTGATGGCTTTGCTCGGCTATGGCCATGCCGTGATGGTCCACCACCAGGGAAGGGAGCAGATCAAAGCGAGTTATGTCGTTTCCGAAAAGGATACCTGGACTGTCCTGTCCGACGGTGAGATCCGGGCCAGCTCCGACCTTTTCATCCGGAGGTTTCCCGAGAAGTATGAGGATTTGGTTCTGCAACTTCCGTTTCAGGAGGCCGCACTACGGGAAGTGACGTTTCTGAACGGCGCCCTGCCGTTTTCCCGGGCCGCAAAGGGAGAGTATGCCGTGGACCTTTCTTCATGCCGTGATGCAGGCGGTTCCTGCGCAATCACGGTTCAATGGAGTTTTCCGCCGAACAGTCTCACTCCCGACGCGAAGTGGGGATATCGGACTCCGCTGAAAAGCCTTGCGCCTTCGGATTCCCTCTCCATTACGGTGACCGTTGCCGAAGGAAGCGGGTTCCGGTTCATCGGGGGAAACGGAGTCCGCACCCGTCATCCCTTCAGTGGGTCGTCCAGGACACCCCAAATCGACTATGGCAGTTGCGGCTTGAGCATGGAGCGTGAACCGGAGGCAGGAGGAAAACACCCAAGCTCAGCACCGCGATAAAAGCTGATTCACCGCTCGTTTTCCCTGCTGTTACCTTCCATGCCGGGCTGACACCGGTCACGCGGAATCTGCCCGGGGTAAGCAGCCCTGTCTTCTCCCCGTCTGACCGGTTCTTCTCATTAACCCGGATTATGCATAAAAAAAGCGGTGCAATGAAGTAAGTTATTGAGTATATTGCAGTTGCGAGCAGACAACGTACTCAATGCACTTACATTCTG
>JAWLHT010000008.1:0-38920 GCA_041690195.1 Candidatus Latescibacterota bacterium | reverse complement strand
TTTTCCCCGCAACGGGCAGAACAGCATTCCCTCGCCCTCATTCTCCGGATTCGCCACTCAGTTTGCGCAGGTTCTCCGGCATTCCTTCAACAAATTGACGGATCTCGTCCCGCACCCGCCGGTACGGCGATAAGGCCTCCTCCTCGTTCGCGGCGCCAGCGGCCAGCTTGGGGGGATCGTCGAAACCGACGTGAATCCGCTTCACCTTGCCGGGAAAGAACGGGCAGTTTTCGTTGGCGCTGTCGCAGACGGTGACGACATAATCGAAGGGAATGTCCATGACCTCGTCCACCAGCTTGGAGCGCTGGCCGGAGATGTCCACTCCGGCTTCGGCCATGACCTTGACCGCGCGGGGATTCATGCCGTGGGCCTCGATCCCCGCCGACCAGACTTCGATGATATCGCCTTTGAGGCGGCGGGTCCAGCCTTCTGCCATCTGACTGCGGCACGAATTCCCGGTGCAGAGGAAGAGTACTTTCAGCTTTTCCGGCGTGGTCATTGCAACTCCTTTCCGGTGGACGGCTTGCGGGCGTATACAGTGATGCTTCGTATGGGGTCGCCGGGCAGGTGGATATGTTCGGTTCCCCTGTCACCGCAACAGCCCCGGTCCTCTGAAAATATAACCGGATCCGGGGTAAACGGGATTTCCTTAAGCAGAGATATTTCCCGGAAGCCCGCATCTTCCATCAACGACAGATACCTGTCCTTCTGTTCCGCGCCGGAAATACAGGCGGAATATGCGGCCATGGAGCGGGCCAGCCATTCCGGCAGAGGCGCGGTGAGCACGATATCGGAAACCAAAAGACGGCCGCCCGGTTGGAGCGCCCGGAACGCCTCCCGGAAGACCCGGGCCTTGTCCGTGGAGAGATTGATGACACAATTCGAGATCACCACGTCCACGGAAACGTCCTCGACCGGCAGGCTTTCGATCTCGCCGAGGCGGAACTCCACATTGCCGTAGCCGCCTTTAACGGCGTTGGTCCGGGCTTTCCCGATCATCTCCGGGGTCATGTCAACTCCGATCACCCGTCCCGAGGGTCCGACCCGTTCGGCGGCGATGAAGCAGTCCAGCCCGGCTCCGGAACCGAGATCGAGTACGACTTCTCCTTCCCTGAGCGCGGCGAAGGCGGTGGGATTGCCGCAGCCGAGCCCCAGATCCGCTCCCTCGGGAACTGAAGCCAGCGCATCGTCCCCGTACCCGAGCTTTTCACTAACTCCTCCTCCGCAGCCGCAGGAGGAACCACAGCATCCGGAGTCTCGGGTAAGCGAACCATACGTCCGCCGCAGCTCTTTTTTTATTTCTTCCTTATCCATAAAAAAACACTCCAGCGAGAAATATGTGCATTTTTCAGGAATACCCCGGGACCATCCGCCGAATACCGAACAGACACGACGACTCAGAACGGAAGCGGCACCGCAAAAATGTATTTGACGATCATATAAAGTCCCACGAGAACGAACACCACCCCGGTAATACGCCGCGCCCAGAGTTCGATGCGGGTCAGCATCCGGAAGGCTGTCCCGACCATACGGGCGCTGAAGGCGAAGAGCAGGGCGAACAGAAGCACCGGCAGGCCGGTCCCGATCCCGTATATGGAAGGAAGCAGCACTTGGGACTCATGCCGAAGCGCCAGAGGAATCAGGCTGCCAAAAAAAAGCCCCGCCGAAACAGGACAGAACGAAAGGGCAAAGACCATGCCAAGCAGTCCGGCACCCCATACGCCTCCCGAGTCCACCCGGCGCTGCATCCTTTCGCTCACCCCGGTTCCGGAAGCAGGGAGCCGGATGATATCAAGCAGGAGCAATCCGGCTGCCACAAGAACCGGGCCCAGCAGACGGTGCATGTGCCGCTGGAGAAACATTGATACCGCGGGTATGGAAAGGAGACCCGCGACCACAATCACTCCAACGGCGATATAAGAAAGCACCCGGCCCAGAGTATAGAGTGCGCCGGAAAGGAGGACACTCCGCATATTCCCGACCCTGCGCCCGATGTAGGACACCGCCGCGATATTCGTGGCCATCGGGCAGGGGCTGATCGAGGTGAGCACTCCGAGCCACAAAGCGGCGAGCACACCGGCGGACAAACCTTCCATCACGCCTTCTCCACGAATTGTTTAACCTCATCGGCAATGTAGGTCCTGAATGCGGTCTCATCCCCCAGCAGTTCCCAGACCCGGTCCAGATTCTTCCATTCGGTCCGCTTCCCGTCGCGGATTTTCACCAGCACCACGGACTTGGTATACAGCCCAAAATCCTTGATGAAATGCTCGTTCCCGGCAAGGTCAACGTTTACGATACGCCAGGTCATACTGCCCTTTTTCAACTCTTCGGCGAACTTCGCCTGCACCGTCTCCCGGGTGAATGTCTCGATTTTCACACAGGAAGGACAGCGTTGTGTGGTCATGAAGTAGTAGACGATATCCACGTTCGAGTCAGGGCTGGTCACATCCGAAACAGTCCCGGTTTCCGCCTTCGCCGCGGGAGCGGCGGAAGAAGCGTCTTCCGTCCCGCCAGATTCTCCGCACCCCACGAAGACCACTCCGATCAACAACGCCAGGAGACCGACAAATCCCCACACTGCGGCTTTTTTCCTCATTTCGCCCCCCTTTCGTTCACTGTCCGTTATCTGCAAAAAGCAGTTCCACCCCGTTCGACGACTTGAGCAACCCGTTCGTCGGTGACCGGGGACTTTCCCTTTTCCATGCCGAGATCGGTGATCCGGATATGTACAAATCCACTGAATCCCGCATGCTCGAGCGATTTTCTGGCGCAGTCCACCGGACAGCCATCGATGGCAAGGACGCCCGACGCCGCCTCGGTAGTCTTCAGAATGCCGCTCACATGACCGCCGATTCCGGCGAGACAGTACATCTTTCCCAAACCGTCCGCTGAAAGCCGCCGGGCCGCCCGGTCCGAAATCTCGCCCACATCCGAGCCGCCGGAACACGCGAAGATAAGGCGTGGGGCTTCATCGCACCTGCACGAACAATTATCCACCGTTTTCTCCTCCTGAAGAAAGCCGCCGCCGGTTTCAGGCCAGCAGTTTCTTGATTTCCTCCACGGACGGAACTTTCCCGACAATCTTGACTTCGCCGTCCACCGCGAGCGCCGGAGTCATCATCACCCCGAACTCCATGATATCGTTGATGTCATCCACCTTGACCAGTTCGTACTCGATTCCCAATTCTTTTGCCGCCGCTTCGGCGTTCTCCGTGAGTTTCCTGCATTTGGGGCAGCCGGTGCCCAGCACCTGAATCTTTTTCATACTCCACTCCCTTTCTGAGACGGCATCCATCACGATTCTGTTCCCGGATTCTCCCGGAGACAGCCTCATGCTCGTGAAAAGAAAGTAACCCGCAGCGCCTCTTTTATAATGAAATAAAGGATTGACGCCGCTATTATGGCAAGTGAAAGGTCAAACAGCGTATAGGACAGCCGAGTCACACTTTCGATGGGGAGTTTGAACAGCATCAACGAACCGGATACGCCACCCAAAGCCAAACCTCCGAGTACTGCCATGAAGGAATAGCGGGACAAGCCGGCCAATCCATTTTTCTGCCATAACTGCCAATAGAGTATCGCGACCGCCCCAATAAAGATGAATACCGCGACCATGAAATGGTTGGCATCAAGCCAGAACCGGGATGGAAGCATGTATTCAGCCAATTCCCTGTTACGGAAAGCAAGCAAGGAGAATGCCCCGCACGCCAATCCAACCGTCCACGGCAAGAATCTTATCCGGTTCCAAATTCCAGACCCAGAGGCCAGATTTGCCGCGGACAGTGTTCCGAGTAAAATGACAAGGGCGCAAGAAACCGCGACCAGCAGAGTGTACAGCAGTGGTTTCAACGACTCCTCCCGCCAGACTCCCACTCGCGCCCAAAATCCGTTTAACCCCAGAGCGGCATATTGATATTCTGTAACAGGGTCTGCGTCATCTCCGAAGGGATACTTCACGATCCGGGCGAAAAAGAAATCGGATGATGAACTGTGGCAATCGAGACACCCATTAACTCCCAGAGCCGCGCGCGCCGGATACACGTCGTGGTTATACTTATGGACATTGGCATAGGGAGAAGTTTCCCAATAGTTCGTTTCCATGACACGGTGATCACAGCCCGAGGAATACACCCGGTCATTCATCACCCATACGACACGCTTCCCCACCATGGGATATCCCGTTTCCCGAAGCATTTCGGAAACAGACGCAATCAGCGCCTCAATTTCTCCGGGAGAATTGATTTCGGGTACGGAATCGCCGTTGTCATCCCGTATTTCTTTCAACGCAGGATACTGTTCCGGGTTGCTCCGGTGGGCGGCCCACATTCCGTAGATATCGTCCATCTTCGGTTGCATGAGTCCGGGTTGTCCCTCAACCTCGATCGCCGGCCAGGCGCTGTGAATCCGGTTCACCGGGTAAATTTTCCCCTTGTAGCGGGCCAGCGCGGGCTTGAACGGATCGGTCGGTTTGTCGTCGTACCCCATCATCGTCAGATCGCCGTAGTGATTCCAGTACTTCATATCCGGCCCGTAGAAGGTCCACAGATACCTGCCTTTGGTCGGTATCTTCGAACCGGGATTGAACACATCACCCGCCTGCACCTGCGCCGCTTTAACCGTCCGCTCCGGGATATGGCAGGTCTGACAGGCAATGGTATCCAGGTGCAGCGGGGGCAGCCACCGGTGACGGGCAACAGGCGCCCCAAATTGTCCGGTTGAATGACACGAAGCACAATCACGGCCGGTGTTGTCGAGATCGTCCCGGACATGTCCGCCCGGATCGTCTCCCTTCCCGAACTGATGCATTTCCCGTTCATGAATCCGCTCGTCGGAGGCCGCGCTCCCCGCCGGGTGGCAGTCCACGCACTTCATCCCCGCCCGGAGATGAACATCGGTTCGCGCCGCGAAGTTCGCGCCCCGTTTCTTCCATCCGGGCTTGGCATGACAGGAGACGCAGGCTTCATTCCGAGGTTCACGGACGATATGCGGAGAAATTGTGCCATCCGGGTTAAACTTGCTTTTATCATAGGTTACCGTGACCGGCGTCGCTCCGGCGACAGACCCGGCGATTTCAGCCAGCCCTGCTCCGGCGGTGGGCGCCCACCTGAAATTCAGCGCGGCGATTTGCCTGTTCCGGATATCCATGTCATATTCCGGCATATGACAGAGCAGGCAGTCCGCTTCCATGACCCCGGTCTCGCTCCATCGGGCCTGATAATAATCACCGTCATAGCCGTTTGTTCCGCCGGAAGTCAACCCGGCTGACGGGTCATTCATCCGGTGATCATATCGATTGCCTTCCCGGTCGTATTCCGTCGGACCTCCGCCGGGATGGCACGCGCCGCACCCCGCGGTGATAAAGCTGAACGAGGTCATGTCCATGGCGCGGGGACTGTCGTTCTGCTTCGGAGATAAATAGCGGTATAAAGGAGCGGGTGAACACCAGGCTCCTCCATAATTGCCGGGAGAAGATACCCAAAGATACCGGTTTCGCTGCTCGGGCGTCGTTGATTCACCCTTACCCTGCATGAAATGATATCCTTCGGTTATCTTGCCATAATCATGGCATTTCCCGCAGGTTTGTTTGGGAGAGTAGGGTTTGTCGGCATTCAATCCGTTCACTGGATCGATGATATTTCCATCCTCATCCAGGAGATGAAACGGCGGGCAGACGTCATCCATGCGGTCCGGCCGCTCAAATCCGGCGGCAACAGCCGTCCCCTCTTGCGAAAAAAGCGCACTCAAAATGTTTATCACCGCAATCGATACAAAAATCAACCCTACAGCGGAGCGAAACCCTCCATTGAATGCCCTACCGACCGGTTCATGCATCACGAAAGCACCCTCCCCGGAAAAAACCGCGCTAAACGATGAATCTCCGAAAAAATATTTCAAATAATTTCATCGTCCCGATGGGTAGTTATGCGAACAGCATGCCGTACACCATCCCCGAAACCGTGGCCATGGCAATGACCAGACCGACAAAGACCGCCGTTTTTTTTGTCCCCATCACGCTGCGAATGACCAGCATGTTGGGCAGCGAGAGCGCCGGCCCGGCGAGCAGGAGCGCCAGAGCGGGCCCCTTGCCCATACCCGCGCCGATGAGTCCCTGGAGAATCGGCACCTCGGTGAGCGTGGCGAAATACATGAACGCCCCGGCGAACGAAGCGAAGAAATTGGCCAGGAGCGAGTTTCCTCCAACCGCGCGGGCAATCCACCACGAGGGGATGATTCCTTCCTCGCCGGGTCTCCCGAGGAGAAATCCCGCGATGAGCACCCCGAAAAGCAGAAGCGGAAGAATCTGTTTGGCATACCCCCAGGTGACACTCAGCCATTCCCGTGTTTCATCCTCGGCGGTTCCCGCGAGGACGGAAAGACCCGCCACCCCGATCGTGAAGGGGAACAGCGGTTCACGGGGAATAAGGGTCGAGACCACTGCCACCGGAACCGCGGCGAGCGCGACTTTCCACCACTTCATCCCGAACCAGAAGACCAGAATGAGCCCCAATACCGAGGCAAAGAGAGCGGTGAGCAGCCACTTCGCGGAGAAGAGGGTGTACCAGAGTCCCGCGGTGTCAGTTGGCCTGCCCCAGTTGGCGAACACCAGAATCGCCACCATGGAAGCAAAATACACCGCGTTTTTCCACAGGGGGCGGCTCACTTCCGGCTCGGGCATGGCCATCTGCAGCTTGGCCTTTTCGGTCTCTTCCTTCCGGAAAATGAAATGCATGAGAATGCCGATGACCACGCTGAACACAATAGCGCCGACCGCCCGGGCGATCCCCAGTTCGAGACCGAGAATCCGCGCGGTCAGGATGATGGCGAGCACATTGATGGCCGGACCGGAATACAGGAATGCCGTGGCGGGCCCCAACCCGGCGCCCCGCTTGTATATCCCCGCGAAAAGGGGCAGCACGGTACAGGAACAAACCGCGAGGATGGTCCCCGAGACAGACGCCACGCCATAGGCGAGGAATTTGTTGGCGCGGGCGCCGAGGTACTTCATCACCGAGGCCTGGCTCACGAACACCGAAATCGCCCCGGCGATGAAGAAGGCGGGAACCAGGCAGAGCAGCACGTGTTCCCTGGCATACCACCGCACCAGGTGGAGCGATTCCAGCACCGCGGTATCAAAGCGGGCGCTCCCCGCCGGGAGATAGAACGCCAGAAGGAATCCCGCTGCGACCAGCAGGAAGGCTTTCCACTCACTTTTCATTCTATCATGACCTTCCGTTGAAGCAACAACTAATTGTTCACGTCCACGGCGCTTTTCCGCATCACCGTTTCACAGCAGGTAAAAAAGTTGAGCACGCAGGGAGTCCGGAGCGAGTAAAACACCTGCAGCCCGCGCTTATCATCCTCGACGATTCCCGCCTGTTTCAGGACCGACAAGTGCTTGGAGACAGTCGATATATCGGCGCCGACCATACCGGTCAGGTCGCACACACACCGCTCGCCCCTGGCCAGTTCATCCACCAGGAAAAGACGGGTCGGGTGGGCCAGCGCCTTGAGAATGGCGGCGCGGGACTCATACCGGGCCAGCAACTCTTGATTCATGCACCCTCCTTTCTTATTTGGCAAAATAGCCAATTACATCCCGGGACGCAAGAATTTTTTACCTTTCTCCTTGCTTGCGGAAACCGGTCCGTCCATATATACTCCACAGGAGTATAAAAATCCGGCAACTTTACCCGATTTCCCCGAGTTTAACCTTGCAGAGGCTTGCAAAAATCGTGTATATTGGGCATGGGCACTCACTATACAGACACCAGGAGAGTACGGTATGAGGAAAATTGGCAAGGTCAGATATGAAACCGAAGCCCCGAAGCCAGGAACCGCCGACAACCTCAGATTTGTCGACGTGGACCAGAGCGTTTGCATCGGGTGCAAAAACTGTGTCGACACCTGCCCGACCGGCGCCATCCGGGCCACCGACCCGAAGAAACGCTGGTCGCCGACACACATTCCCCATCCGCAGATGTGTGTGTACTGCGGCCAGTGTCTGGTGAATTGCCCGGTCAATGCCATCTATGAACGGATTTCTTTCATTGATGAGGTGAAGAAGGCAATCGCCGACCCCGGAAAAGTCGTCGTGGCCATGCCCGCGCCCGCCATCCGCTATGCGCTGGGCGAAGAATTCGGCATGCCCGAGGGATCCTATGTCGGGGGCAAAATGTTTGCCGCTCTCCGCAAATTGGGATTCGATTACCCCCTGGACGTGGAATTCGGCGCGGATGTCACCATTATGGAAGAAGGCACGGAACTGATCGGCCGTGCCACCGGCAAGCTTAAGCGGCCGCTTCCCCAGTTCACGTCCTGCTGTCCGGGATGGCTGCGGTACATTGAGACCTTCTATCCCGAACTCATTCCCAACCTTTCGAGCACCAAGACTCCCACCCAGATCCTGGCCGTTCTGACCAAGACCTGGGGCGCCCAAACGGCCGGAGCCGATCCCAAAAACATCTACACCGTGGCGATCATGCCCTGCGTGGCCAAGAAGTTCGAAGGGCTCCGGGGCGAGTACAAGTCCTCCGGATACCAGGACGTGGACGCCACCATCGACACCCGGGAACTGGCCTGGATGATCAAGGACGCCGGAATCGACTTCGCGACCCTGCCCGATGAGCAGGCCGAAGAGATGCTCGGACTCTCCACCGGCGCGGCCACCATCTTCGGCGTGACCGGCGGTGTCATGGAAGCCATGCTCCGCCTCCTGGTGGAAAAACTCGATGACAAAAATCTCGAAAACGTTGAATTCAAGCAGGTCCGCGGCCAGAAGGGCGTCCGCGAGGCGGTCATCTCCGCCGGCGGCAAAGACCACAAGGTCGCCATCGTGAGCGGTCTGAAGTACGCCAAGGATATCTGCGAGCAGACCAAGGCGGGCAAGTCGCCCTATCTCGCGGTCGAAGTCATGACCTGCCCCGGCGGTTGCGTGAACGGCGGCGGACAGCCCTACGTTGACTGGACCAAGCGGGCGGACGTTTCCTTCCTGATGCGGGTGCGGAAAGCCCTCAGCGACATGGCCGACGGTCTGGAGAACGCGTAACCGGGATTTTTTGGAGGATACCGATATGATGAATTGGATAGAAAAGGGGCTGCTCGCCGGTCGTCGAGGGTTTCTCAAGGGAATGAGCGCGACAGTCGGCATGATGATCCTCGGCGTTCGCGGAACGTCAGTCGCCTATGCCCAGGCCAAGGATTATCTCACCTCCCGTATCGAGGCGGTTTATAAGCACGATACGGTGATGAAGTACCGGAAATCGCAGGATAATCCCTCGGTCAAAAAGCTCTATGGCGAGTGCCTGGAGCACCCCATGTGCGAAAAGGCGGAAAAGCTGCTCCATGCGGTGTATTACGACCGCTCCGCCGGAATCAAGGGGCTGAAGTAGCCCACGGCGGCAAGAGACAACAAAAAACCCCCGGAAATCCGGGGGTTTTTTGTTGTCCGGGGCGGAAGCTGCCCGCTCCGTGAAAAGCTTGTCTGTGTGGGTATGCGCGTGATACCGTCAAGAATGCGTTCATCGACAACACCTCTGCCAAACTACACTGTATACACTCTCCTTCATTCGTTACGACGTTGCATCATTGCCAAACTCCTCATCCGATGCCTCCACCGCATGAAAAATGTTTTTGAATGAGAGCCGACAGAGAAGATATATATCGGTTCCGGGTTTTTTATTATGTTATGCCCCTTGTTCCTGTGGCTTTTTTCTCCATGAGCATATTTTCTCTTGACAAACAGGACTGCACTGCATTATGATTACTTTTAGTACATAAGTACTAAGCTTTTCGTGTCGGCATTTCAGAATCGCTGTCTTTCCTCCCTCTTTCTCCTGTTGACGATAAACGGCAATGGTTTTCCGTTTGGCGCTTCTCTGAATACTCCTGATCTGAACCAAGTCACTCGCCTGAGGGTGACCAGAGCGTACAATCTTCCCCATGCTTCACGTCTGGGATATTACATACAAGCATAGCCCGAGCGACCATTTCATGATTTTCAGAAACTCTGGACGCTGAAACAACGCAACCCATGTACGGATTCAAAGGAAGTGCATCATGAAAAGCATCAGCCTCATTTTGGTTCTTTTCCTTTCAGTCCTCGCGGCTTCGCCTGGATACGGCTCATCAATTACCGTAAAAAGAACCATAATAGCCGAATATCTGATGGGTCCGGTAGAAAATGCACAGGTAACCAACCGGAATGAAACCCGGGTCGTTTCCGCGGTGACCCATAAGGACGGTCGCTACACTCTTGTCATCGATACGTCTGTTACCAGAGTGGATAGTGCAAAACCGTCCGCAATGGTCTTGTACCAGAGTTTCCCCAATCCGTTCAACCCATCTACGGTCATCCGCTTCGAACTGCAGCGCCGCTCGACCGTTTCTCTCGATATCTTCAACATCACCGGCCAGCGTGTGCGAACACTTCTTGCCGGAACCGTCAGATCCGGTCCGCATGCGATCGTGAGGGATGGATGCGACGGTTCCGGAAGGCCGGCTTGTGCATAGAGGAGGTACAATGAAACTGTTCATGATACTCGCTGTTCTGTGCTGCGCGACGGCCGCCGGGGCGGACTATCATGTAGCCAATTATTTCGAGGGCCGGGCAGTCTATGACATCAAACTGTATGGCGGCCGGGCATACTGCTGCATGAGAGAGGGCGAAGGCCCCACCTCAATCGTAAGATTCGACCCGGCAACAGGAACGTCCATGAGCCTTCCCGACATTTCCATCGATGAACGGGAAGACGGGACATATGAGAAAGTCAGAATAGCGCTGGACAAAACGGGAAAGATCTGGTGCGGATGTTACGGTGTGCTGGCGTTTGATGGAGAGACATGGACAGACCGGACGCCTCCTGATTTCGGAATGTATGATGACAGCGGTCCTGTCACATGGATTGAAGTATCGCCGAACAATGAAATCTACATGCACTATTCCAGCCATGCTTACGATTGGTTTGGTTTGTATTTTTATAATTATATACATATATACCAAGATGCGACATGGAAAGACTTCGCCGATGTTTGGGGGGGCGATCTTTATGTAAAGTATTTGAATTTTTTCGATTCTTCTACGCAGGATACCGCGCTGCTGGCGTCAAATGGAGATTTGTGGTGCGCATCGATTAGGAGGAAACTCATCTGTCTTGGAAGGAGTGGCTTGACGGAGCATCATTTTGACTGGAGTGTCGATGCTTTCGCTGAAGATCCGGACCGTAATGTCTGGTTCGCGGGGGGAAGGTCACTGGCGGAATACACCGGCGATGAATGGCATGTATTTGAAAATGATGATTTAACATATGGGATAGCCCGTGATTTTTCCATCGGTCCTGACAATACGGCCTGGATTGCATATAACGGCTGTCTCGTTTCATTCGATGGCGCGGCGTGGACATTGATTACGAATAACGATCCTCATGGACTGCCCTCGCTCGACATCCTGAGCATCGAGGTTGACTATACGGGAGTGCTGTATATCGGTACCGCTAACGGCCTCAGCATCTGGACGCCGCAGAGTCTTGCCGTCGGGCAAGAGACGGCTCGCCCGCGCGGCATGAACCTGACCGGCTATCCGAATCCATTCAACGGCATGATAACGCTGTCATTTGAGAATATTGAAGCGACCGATGTCCGTCTGGTCATTTACGATGTTCTGGGACGTCGGATACAGGCTTTCTCATGGCAGGGCATGGGAAAGGGAATTCACCATGTTTCGTGGAACGGGAGGGATGCGCAGGGGCTGACGGTTTCTTCGGGAGTGTACATCGCTCATTTCGTGACGAGTACCGGAATGAGCACTTACAAAATGATGTATGTTCGGTAGTCCGTGAGGAGGATTGTACCATGAAAAAACTCATGATGTTATTTGTGGTTATGTGCTTTTCTTCATCCTCTTACTGCTATGCCGTCGCGTATTATTTTCCGGTTATCAAGAGAATGCAGCCGGATGGAACGGTTTTTTACGGAAGCGAGAGAGCCTCTGACGAAGAGTTTGAATGGGTCACGCTCGATGGCTACAGCTACACTATCGATCCTGATACGAAGTATTATCACTACATGACTCAAAATGCCGAAAAAAACATTGTCGTTACCAAATACAAGGTCGGCATCGATGATCCGGAGACTCACGGATTGGTCAGAAACATTCACAGTAGAACCGTGACGCCTATGAATAAAACGTATCGTACACCGTCGCTCGGAAAACCGGCATTTGATAATCCTGTTTCGGGAACGATCTCGATAGGCGTGTACTGTATTGAATTCAATGATGTTGCGGGAAGATGTTCATCAAACGATATCGAAAACATGCTGTTTCAGAATACCGGAGGGACAAGTTATACACGATCCGATGGTGAAGCCAACTTCGGCAGCATGCGCGATTATTGGACGGCGATGTCCAACGGCAACCTGACCGTAACGGGAGAAATCGTCAACAAAGATGGCAGCGGCAATATTGAATGGCTGTATGTCGATGAAAAAAAGGACACTTTAAATGCCAACTATTGTAATCAATTCGATAGCCTTGTGGTTCATTATTACATGCCGCTTGCCAAAGCATACCATACGGCCAAATACGGCAATGACGATTTATGGGCCACGCATGACGTCGTTTGCTTTATTTATGCCGGCAATCTGTATGATCGGGCAGGTGGCGGTTTTGCCGGCTTGTGTCCTCATGGTAGTGATGATAAAAACTATTATGTCATGAGTGAACTCACCGACAATAATCCGGATACAAATTTCAGAAATGCCGAATCATCTCCCGATTCCGTTGTGGAAATCGGTATGGCACATATCGGTACTCATTGCCATGAATTCGGCCATGTTCTCAAATTCGCACATCCACAACAACAGGCCAGCGTTTGGGATCTGATGATGAATGGAAATACCAATGGTTCTCGCGTTGGGAACTGTCCGGCTCCGGTCAATCCCATTTATCGGGCATGGCAGGGTTGGATTACGTTAACCGAGGTCAATGAAACAACAACCAACCTCACTGTTGCAAACGGATTGACTCACGCCTACAAGGTCAAATCTCATAACACGTCGAGACCGTACGATGTGTTCGTGCTGGAACATTATGAACCGGAAGGATTCAGAAGGTATATCTGGCAACTGGATTTGTCCGGTGAATCGACGGGGATGCTGGTTTGGTACAATAACGGGATTTCATACCAGGGGCCAAGTCTCATGCGAGCGGATCAGTATACTCAGTATTTCCCTGATGTGTCCCATCCCACGCAGCAGTTGAAGGATCAGTTCAAGGATGATTATCTTTCCGACCTGTTCCCAGGGAATGATTCGGTGACAACATTTTCGGGAAGTACAACACCTTCCATCGATTATCGTTGGTATATCGTAGGCCATACCAGTGATCAATGGAATCAATATTCTGAATATGTAGGTCCGACATACATTCTCTTGAAAAATATCGCATATAGTTCGGTCAACAAAAATACAACACTCGAATATTACTACAACAACCGCGAGGGTACGGTAACGAATGCGACGTGAGATGATGACGTCTCGATCGGCAATCCGCTGACAGTCAATTCCGGAGGTACAATTTCGGTTGCGGCCGGTAAGAAAATCAAAGTATACGATACTCTCACGGTCAACAGTGGTGTCACCTTTACCCGTTCGGGCGGCACAAACTGGAGTGGGATCGATATCATGTCAGATGGTATCCTCGATGTGGATGGAAACTGTACTATTCAGTATGCCAACAGCGGCATCGATATCGAAAATTCATCGGGATTGGTAAACGGCATGAATGTCGTCACCATTCAAAATTGTAGTCAATGCGGATTATGGGTAGGTAACTGCAGTCCGGTCATCGATCGTGTTATCGCCGACAAAGTCTCGACATCCACGTACCAGAACGGCGGCGTTACCGTTACAGGCGGTTCGTCCGATCCGTTCATTCAGTTTGTAACGATCAAAGGAGACGGCAATACATCGGGAACATATTACGGGATATCCATCGGATCGTATGCCGATGCGACCGTCGATTATACCGATATTCAGAACAGTGTTTACAGCCACAGTATTTCAATCAGTAGCGGTGGTGAAATATGTCTCCAGAGCGGCGGTTTGAACGGCAACAACAATATCGATAGAAGAAATTCAGGTGTAAAAGCGATCAACAATCCCTCAACCGGGTCGATCATCGCACAGAACAACTGGTGGGGTGCTGACGATACGCCGCCAAGCAGTTCTCTGTTCTCGTTTCCTGCGCTTGTGAGTTATACCAACTGGCTCACTTCGCCCGCTTCAGCCGGAGCGGGAAAGGCTGTGTTCCCGAATACCGAGAAAACCGACTTCCAGCTTGCCCAGGCCGCTGAACTGAAAGAGAATTACGACGAAGCAGTACGGCTGTACAAGTCGGCATTCCGGAACGTGAAGGATGACGGCTCCAAACGGCGTGTCGTGAAGGCTCTTCTGCGCGTGATGGACAAGAACGGCAGGGATTACGGCGATCTTCGTGTATTGATCAATGGGGATATTCCCGCTGCCGATGGCTCGTATAAAGCGTTTCTCCGGTATATTGAGGATACGATTCTCTTCCGTGAAGGAAGGTACTCCGAGGCTCTGGCGGCATTTGTGAAAGACAGCGAAAGCTTCAGAAACTCGGAATGGGAAGTCCAGATGCTTGCCAGCGCCGCCAGAATTGCGGGCGCTTATCTGAACGACAAATCCGCTGCGCTCATGTATGCAGACAGGGCCGGGCGGGTGAATCCAGGCGCTAATGTGCTGAGATTCGCGTATGAAGCTGCCGGAAGCAACTATAATCCTACCCAGTATGAAGATGTTTTTGCCGGGAAAGCAGAGTATTTCGGGATTCTTCCTGAACCTGCGCCGGTTGAGTTCGAGGAATATGTCTCCATCTCTCCCAACCCGGCCAATCCCGTAACGACGATCACCTACTCGATCAAGAACCCGTCCGATGTGAAGCTGACCATCTATTCCATCAACGGCCAGAAGGTCGCCACGCTGGTGAACGGCCCCATGAGCGCGGGCAGGCACTCGGTCACGTTCAACGGCGCGAAGTATGCATCCGGCGTGTACTTCTACCATTTCGAGTCCGCCGGGATGACCAGAACCGGCAAGATGCTGTTGCTCAAGTAGGCTTTCCCATTCCCAAAACGGCAACGGGTGATGGCGGCGCAACGGCTCCATCACCCGTTCTTTTTGGCATCCGCCGAACACGTGTTGTGAGAAGATTTATGGTTTTCCAGAGCTGATCAGTACCTCGGCTGCCGCATGACCCCGCTCTCGTCGCTGATGATCGAATACAATTCCGGATCCCGGAGCACGTCGGCCACCGTCATGGGAACGCCGTCGATCATGATTTCGGAGTTGATGAGCCGGACGCCGTGGCTGTAGTCGGTATAGGTCCCGATATGGATGTTGGTCAGGGGCTGAATGGCTTTGCCGTTCAGCCGGTGCCAGCCGTAGATGCAGACATGGCCGGGACGGTTGGGCTCGATGATGCGGTTGCTGATGACCACATCCTTCTTGATCCCGGCGACCAGATCGCCCGGATGGGCTCCAGCGGCGTTCAGTTGTTCTTCGATGGCGGTGTTGTGGGCGACAAATTGCGGGACCAGTTCGTTGGCGTTGCCCACCGGCCAGTAGGTCACCGGTTCGAGCCGCACTGTGGAATGGGTGTAGATGTCGTCCACGAGCTTGCGGGTGGGCATGGTCATGCCGAACCGGTCGGCAATGGCCTGCGCGGTGACCGGCCCCATGGGGATGCGGCAGTAGTCGGCGTCGTGACCGATGGCGAGATAGTCCGGCATCACTTGGTAGACCACTTCGTGGGCCACTCCGCTGCTGTCCCGTAGGGTTGTCGTGATGGCGACCGGGCTGCGGAGCAGGTCGGGAATGTTCCCCCGGGAGATTTCCGCGAGAATTTCCCTCTCCCGTTCCTTGAAACTCAAGGCGGAAACCCGCTCCATGAATGCCGAGCCGGAAACCGCGTCCGCGGGGCGCGGCGGGATGTCCGGTTTCCGTGGAGCGGGCTGAATCCCTGCGTTCAGGCCGTCGTACACCCGGTCGCCGAAATAGGCGTAATCCCTCTCTTCGAGCGGCGTTCCGGTGAGCATGGTGTGGATGAAGCCGTTCCGTTCCACCTGCACGGTGTGGAGAATGGCGCGGTCCGGGTTTTCCCGGAGCACGATGGATATGCGGCCGTCCAGCGCGCGGTGACGGATGAGATTGCCGCCGGTTTCGGTATCGAAGCGGAACCGTGTGGCAAGACAACGCTGCATCATCCTGGTGCGATACCAGGTTCCGCCGGTGGGGCTGACAAACGGCTTGCCCTGGTAGAGGGCGATGCTGTCGTTGTAGGCGATGACGCTCAGAAAGTTGCGTCGTGAACGCTTCAGCCAGTCGGCGATTTTCCCGCCGTACTCGTCAGTGTAATTATAGTCGCTGTCCAGAAAGGAAATCCGCCGCACATGGTCCGGTATTTCGTGATAGCGGTCGATGAAGCCGAAAATGAAACTCCCGCCGCCGCTGTGTCCGCTCAGCACCACGGTCGTCGGATAGGCGCGGAAGATGCTCAGGAGAGAGTCGGATATGGCCGCGATGCGTTCCAGACGGTCGGAGGAGTGCTCGCGGTTCCAGGCGGGCCAGCTCCGCTGGGAGGTTTCCAGGTAGGCCACAACCAAGTTGGCGTGGTTGTCCCGGCGTCGCAGCCACCGGGTCTGGGCGGCGATGTTCTGGATGTGGAAATGCCAGTCGTCCCCCTCGGCGTACTCCTTCCCGGCGGTCTGCTCGATGGTGTTGCCGTTCGGGAGCGCATAGAATACCAGTTCCACCGGTTTGCCGGGGTCGAAGTCCTCCGCAGCGGGAGCGTTGATGTGAATGCGCAGGTCGGGGCCGTACCGGAATGTCAGCTCCTGTTCACCGTACTCGCCGACGGTACGGAAGCCGGGGAGCACTGTTTCTCCGGGCGGGCTGACGAGACGCATGCACCCGGGCATGGCGAGCGGAATAAGGATAAGGAGGAAGCAGCGAAGAATTGACTGTGAACACCGGCGCATGAAAGACCCCGCGGGAATGGGTGATTGTTCCCCACTGTCTTCAGTTATGCGGTCGTTGCTCTCACAACGAACACGTCAAACCCCCTGTTTTTCATCTGCGCGGCGCATTGGTGAGCAGTATCGGGGGCGTCGAAAAGGCCGACCAGGGTCGAACCGCTCCCGGTAAGAAACGCGGCAGCCGCACCCGAGGCGCTCAACCCGTCCTTGATTTCAGCCAGCAGCGGATGGTGGGGGAATATGGCCGGTTCGAAGTCGTTGTGAACCGCCGCAAGGAAGGTTTCCCGGTCCAGGATTCCTTCAGCCAGACGCTTCGCGGCTCCGGCCAGGGGAGTATTCTCACCGGCGTACGATCGAACCTGGCAGTAGGCCCAGCCGGTGGAAACACCGAAGCCGGGGTAGACAAGAACGCCGGTAAAATCGAAGGGCCAGAATACCGGGGCAATCCGCTCTCCCCTGCCCTCCACCACCGCCGTTCCACCGTCGAGGAGGAAGGGAACGTCCGAACCGAGACGGGACGCCAGGCCGTGCATGAATTCCGGGGAAAGGGAAAGACCTGACATGCGCCGCAGACCACGCAGTGCCGCCGCCGCATCGGAAGACCCCCCGCCCAGCCCGGCGCCGGTGGGAATCCGCTTGCGGAGCATGAACAGTACCGGACGATCATACCCCGTTTCTTCCCGGAAAACCCGTTCGGCACGCAACACCAGGTTGTCCGGTCCGCAGGAAAGATCATCCCGGTCGCAGGAAAGCCCGGACCCTTCACCGGAAAGCTCCAGTTCATCGAAAAGGCTGACTGTCTGGAAAATGGAAAGGAGATCGTGAAAACCATCCGGACGTTTCCGGAGGATACGCAGGCCGAGATTTATCTTGGCGGGAGCCAGTTCCGTCAGGGTCACCGTCAGCTCCTGTTGAGCATGGAATAAAGATTGTTCCGGAGCTCCGCGGGGGAAAGATTCCGAATCAATTTGCCGTCGATGGCCAGGGAGATCTGACGGGTTTCCTCGCTCACCACTACCACTACCGCATCGCTTTCCTCGGTGATGCCGAGTGCGGCCCGGTGACGCGAGCCGAGAGAACGATCGATGGCTCGTGAATCGGACAGGGGGAGCAGACAATTGGCCGCAACGATCTTGTTTCCCCGGATAACCACGGCGAGGTCATGGAGCGGTGTTCCCGGAATGAATATCGTGGTGAGGAGTTGATAGGAAACTTCCGAGTTGAGGAGCGTGCCCGTGTCCACCACCGTACCAAGCTGGGCATCCCGGGTAACCACCATCAGCGCACCATACTGCTTTTCGGAAAGGATCCGGGCCGCGGTGACGATTTCCTCAATGGGCTGATGTTCCGTGGGGCGATAGAAAAGACTGAGCGACCGCCACTCGCCGATATATATCAGAAGCCTACGAAGTTCCGGGGCAAAAATCACCACAATACCGACGAGCCAGACACTGCTGAAGAAATTGATTACCGCATTGAGGGCGTTCAGCTTCAGCCAGCTGGCGAAAATCGCCGCCACCAGGAGCGCCAGCAGCCCGAAGATGAGCTGCATCGCCCGGGTGTCCTTGATCCGCAGATATCCAAGATAGAATATCGTCGCGACGAACACCACGTCGAGAACATCAAGCAAGCGGATGGGAAGGAAGCCGAATTTGAATAGTTCCATACAGAGTACCCTGGGAATTCAGAAGTCACAAACCGAAAGAAAAGAACCGATCGTCAGCGTTTTTTCATGCGCACCGCAATTCCGGATGTAAGTATCGAGCCGTCGCCACTGCTTTCGCATGTTACCGAGGAGCATCCCGCAACGCTTCGGCGACCGCACATACCTGTCGCATGGACCGAACCGCATGCACCCGCTGAATTTCGACTCTCTGCTGAACACACCAGGAGGTAACCGCGGCGGTACCCCAGTCCCGGTCCTGTACCAGAGCGCCGGAAAGAACCCCGATCATGCCCTTCCGGGATACTCCGGCAAGCACCGGACAACCGGTTTCATGGAAGCGTCCGATGTTCCGAAGAATGGACAGGTTGTGTTCCAGCGTTTTGCCGAACCCGATACCCGGATCGACGATTAGGCGGTCCCGGGAAATTCCCGCTTCCACCGCGAACGCTACGCGCTCGTTCAGAAACGCCAGAATTTCACCCACCACATCATCATACCGTGGGGCAACCTGCATGTCCCGGGGTTTCCCCCGCATATGCATAAGCACCGCGAAAAGGTTCCGGGAGCGGACCACCTCCGCCATCCGGTCATCGAAGCGGAGAGCGGAAATATCATTCACCATCAACGCGCCGGCATCGAACGCCCGCGCCGCCACTTCGGCCCGGACTGTGTCCACGGAAACAGGTATCGGGACTTTCGGCGCGACTTCCCGCACCACCGGTATCACCCGGGACAACTCCTCTTCCAGTGACACCGGCTCCGCGCCCGGGCGGGAGGACTCACCCCCTATATCCAGAATATCGGCGCCATCCTCGACCAGCTTGAACGCATGCTCCACCGCCGCTCCGCCGTCGAAGTACCGGCCTCCATCGGAGAAAGAATCAGGGGTGACATTCAGAATTCCCATCAGAAGGGAACGCCGCCCGTCATAAACCGTCGCACCGATGGAAAATACCATGCCCAGTTCCGGAGGTGAAGGAGAACGGGGTCTACCGATCCCGCATGATCATGCTGTAGGCTTCGGCCCGGGAGGGTGCGGTGCGCATGATGCCCCGGATGGCCGAGGTCAGCACCTTGGAACCCGGCTTACGGACTCCGCGGATGGTCATGCACATGTGCTCCGCCTCGATGACCACCATGACCCCCTTGGGACGGATAGCTCCGATAATATAATCGGCGATTTCGGTGGTCATCCGCTCCTGCAACTGAGGCCGTCGGGACATGGTGTCAACCACCCGCGCCAGCGAGGAGAACCCGACGATTTTGTTGTTGTCGGGAACATAGGCGATATGCGCCATGCCATAAAACGGCAGAAGGTGGTGTTCGCACATGGAAGTGAAGGAGACGTCGCGCAGGATGATCATTTCATCATGATTCGGGGTGATAAAAACCCGGAGTTCCTCCCGGGGGTCCCGTTTCAGGCCGGAAAAAAACTCCTGATAAAAAGCAGCCACCCGCTGCGGGGTTTCCCGCAGTCCTTCCCGGGACGGGTCTTCTCCCATCCCCTCGAGAATCATGCGCACACCCTGCTCTATCTTCGAAAAATCCATATGCTTTCACTTCTCCACGTTTCACGGCGCCCGAGCCCCGGAAAGCAAGGAGGCTTGATGTCAAGCCTCCTTGCACACATCAGCACTCCCGGAAACGGAACGGTCAGTTGATTTCACGGATATTCTGAGCGGGAGCTTTCCGGATAAACCGGCGACGTCCTCCCGTTTTCAGGTTAACCATCCGGGACCGACGGGTACGGAATACGGAAGCCTTCGGCCCCTCGTCATCATCATCGGACCGGTTGTCACCTTTACCGTTTCCGCCATTCCCGGAGGAATCCTTCTTATCGGTAATCGCCGCCTGCTGATTTCCCCCGCGTCCCGTGTTGCCTTTTCCAGGTGAAGTTTCCGGCCTGGACTGCTCTTGTGCGGACGGAGAGATATCCGAATCCGGGGTTTCGGCTATCGCGTTCTGACTGTTTTGATCATTATGGCTGTCAGATTTCCGCTTTCTGGAGCGGGAGCCGCGCCGGCGACGGGAACTCCGCGAAGAGCCGCCCGTTCCCTTGGCCTCACCAGCCGTTCCGGAATCCTCGGGAACACTCGGGTTCTCTGTCGGGGAATCATTATCGACGACTTCGACAGCCGCCCGGCTCCGGGAGCCGCGGGTGTTTTCACCTGCGGGCGCATTTTCACGCTGCTTTCCGATTTCCCGGGCGGCAGGAGCTTCCTTGACAACGACCTCGCCACGACCTTCGCGGGTGTCACGGTCAGACCGGGATTTCTGGCCTCGCCGCCGCCCGTTGCCATTTCCGTTGAGGACGGAGTCAATCTCCTCGCCGGAGAGCACTTCCTTCTTGAGAATTTCTGCGGTGAGCGCTTCCAGCTTTTCCGAATTCTCAAGGATGATCGATTCCGCACGCTGCTGGGCGGATTCGACGTACTTCCGGATCTCCTGATCGATAATGACGGCGGTCTGTTCAGAATAATCCTTGTGGTTGGCGATGTCCCGCCCCAGGAAAATTTCGGACTCCTTCTTCCCGAACGTCAAGGGACCCAACCGCTTGCTCATCCCCCATTCACAGATCATCTTCCGGGCAAGATCAGTGGCGCGCCCGATGTCGTTCGCGGCTCCGTTGGTGACATCCCCGAACTTGACCATTTCAGCCGCGCGTCCGCCGAGGAGGACCGCCATCTTGCCCATGCAAAAGTTATACGACCAGTTATGGCGCTCATCCTGTGGCAGGAAATGGGTGAGTCCAAGCGCCCGTCCGCGGGCGACGATGGATACTTTATGCACAGGGTCGGCACCGGGCACAAACTTGGACACCAGCACGTGACCCGCCTCGTGATAAGCCGTAAGTTTCTTCTCATCCTCGGTTATGACAAGGGTCTTTCGCGCCGCCCCCATCATCACCTTGTCCTTGGCCTCCTCGAAATCGGCCATGGTAACCCGATTACGATTCAGGCGGGCGGCAAGCAGCGCAGCCTCGTTCACCACGTTGGCCAGATCGGCGCCGGTCATGCCGGGCGTTCCCTTGGCGATGCTTTCAAGGTCCGAATTTTCATCGAGTTGAACCTTGCGGGCGTGAACTTTCAGTATCGCCGCCCTCGCCTTCACATCCGGCCAGTCCACCACGATCTGACGGTCAAAACGTCCGGGACGGAGCAGGGCCGGATCGAGGACGTCGGGACGGTTGGTGGCGGCTATGAGGATGACCCCGTCGTTGGACTCGAACCCGTCCATCTCAACGAGGAGCTGATTGAGAGTCTGCTCCCGCTCATCGTGCCCGCCTCCGATTCCGGTGCCGCGCTGACGGCCAACCGCGTCTATTTCGTCAATAAAAATGATGCACGGGGCATTGTTTTTGCCCTGTTCAAACAGGTCTCGAACGCGCGATGCGCCGACACCGACAAACATCTCGACAAAATCCGAACCGCTCATGCTGAAAAACGGCACTCCCGCTTCACCAGCCACAGCTCGGGCCAGCAGGGTCTTACCGGTTCCCGGAGGTCCCACCAGCAGCGCGCCCTTGGGGATTTTACCGCCCAGTCGCTGGAATTTGCGCGGGTCCTTCAGGAAATCGATGATCTCCTGAAGTTCCTCCTTGGCCTCGTTTACTCCAGCCACATCGGCGAAAGTCACTTTCTGGCTGTTCTCGGCCATGAGCTTGGCCTTTGATTTGCCAAAGGAGAACACCCCTTTCGGCCCGCCCTGCATCTGCCGCAGGAAAAAGAGCCACACGCCAAATACAAGCACCCAGGGAAGTGTCGAGATGAGGATATTCATCCAGGTGCGCTCCGGTTCGATACGCACATCGATCCCTTTCGACGCCAGATCTTTCACAAAACTCTGATCATACTGCCCGATCTGTGTGACAATCCCGTCGGAAACCCTGGTGTCGGTCGGTGTGATTTTAACGGGGGCCTTCAGTTTCGCCTTCAGCGTACCATCACCGATTACAATTTTTTCTATCTGCTGGGAACTGAGCATGGTGTCAAAGGTGGTGTAGCTCACTTCGGAGTAATTAGCGCTGGGCGAATTCATCTGTTTCCAGAGAAAAACACCGAGAAGGATAAGAAGAAAGATAAACGCAACCCGATGTCCGAAAGTCCAACTGGGCTTTTTCCCTTGTTTGTTGGGATTCTGCCGGGGCGTAACTCTCCTCTTCCTGAGCAGATTTCGCCGGTCCGGGCGGTTATTCGATTCCGGGGTTTTCCCCGACTCATCCGAAGCGCGATACGGCTTCATTTTCTGATTCATGGTGTAGTCGATTTTCCTTTTTTTCAATAATAAACGATGTTTTGGACGCTCGCATGGTGCACGCCGCTCGAACGGGGCGCCAGTACCCTGAGGGTCGGCAGCGTCACCGTTCGCCATATGCATTCCACGGGTTATAAGCGAGTCTCATGCCGGGAGTTCCCACGAACCATTCCGGCCGGCCGCCCCTCCCGCTTGAGAGGGCGTGCGACACCAATATGGGAGCGTCGCATCCCCGGCGCGACACAATCCGCGCCGTCCTGTTGGCACAACCATCTCAGCGCAATCCCGGTCCACCGGAGAAAACGAGCAGCAACCCGCTCCTCTTCCCGGCAACCCGAAGACACTCCGCGGAACGCAAACCGGGAATCCAGACCGGAACCGCCCCCGCGCGGACAATCGGCGCCGTATCCCGCAGCACCCGCAGCATCCCGGCTGCAGCCATGATGTCGTGCACTTTCACCGGCCCCTTCATACCGAAAGGAACCATATACTCCCCCGCCACGGCCGGTCCGACAGTCAGATCGCCGTACTTCCGGATCACCTCGCGATGCACGAGGACCGCATTCCTGCCGTCAACCCGCTCGCACCCCAACGCTTCCCGGACAAAAATCCGCCCGCCGGAGGGTACTTCAGTCTGACCGGACCCGCATACCGGGACCGGCCTGGAATTTCTATCGCGCAACACAAACGCAGCCAAGCTCGTACCCGCGCCGAACCGTATACGTTCGGTTACATCCGAATCTCCGCACCCGCTTTCCATGAGTGCGAGAACACGGGTGATTTCTTCCATGTCCGTGTCGCGTCCCCCGCCTTCCAGAGCGGTGAGACAGAACCTCACCATGCGCTGGCGCAACGTTATATGATAACCCACAAAAGCAGGCACATCAAGGAGTATTTTGTCGAGGCCCTTATAAACACAACACTTCCGGAAAGCGTCCCCGGCCGCTTCTTCCATGAATTCTTCCTGGGCTCTGGCCAGGTCGGCAAGACGGACGAGAGAGTCGGAAATCTTCGGAGAAAACTCGGACTCGAGAAACGGCAGCAGGAGATGGCGGGTACGATTCCGGAAAAACGCGGTATCCTCGTTGGAGGAATCGTCCCGCCAGGAAATACTTCGGGATCGAATATACTCCCGAGCCTCACGGCGTCCCGCGTCGAGAAGCGGACGAACCCAGCGCCGCCCGTAAACCGGCAGAATTCCGGCCAGGCCGGCGGGGCCAGTCCCCCGTATGATCCGTTGCAACAAGGTTTCGGCCTGATCTTCCCGGGTATGACCGGTAGCAACCCGTTCACACCCGTTCTGCTCAGCGATTGACTCGAGAAACTCCCGACGGACCAGACGCGCTGCGGTTTCCAGCGATTCGCTCCGAACCGCCAACTCGCCTTCCCTCAGACGTTTCACCGTCAGCGGAACTCCGAGCGAACGGCACAACTCAAGACAAAACGCCTCATCCCCATCGGATTCCGCCCCGCGCAGCGCATGATTGAGATGCGCGGCCTCTACGTCAACCCCCAATCGGTCCGAAAGCGCGGTGAGGGAACAGAGCATCGCCACCGAATCCCCACCACCGGAAAGGGCGACAAGGACTCGCGAAACCCCGCTGAAAAGACACCGGGAAGCGCAAAAGGCGGCGATTTTCTCCTCGAATTCGTGCATGAGTTCCCGCAGTGCGGTTATTTCTCCATTCCTGCGGCCCGCATGGCCGACTGGATGGTATTGTTCAGAAGCATGGCCCGGGTCATGGGACCCACTCCGCCCGGAACCGGAGTGATCGCCGAGGCTTTCGGCTCTACGGAGTCGAAGTCCACATCGCCGACCACCTTCTTTCCACCGGTCAGTTCCGGGTCTTCGATGCGGTTAATCCCCACATCAATCACCACAACGCCTTCCTTGACCATCTCACCGGTCACCATGTTCGGACGACCGACCGCGGCGACAAGGATATCGGCCTGACGGGTATAATAGGCAAGGTCGGGAGCCGCGGTATGGCAGACAGTCACAATGGCGTTTGCCCCTTTGGCTTTCTGGACCATGATATTCGCCAGCGGCTTTCCGACGATATTTGAACGCCCGAGGATCACCATATGTTTCCCATTTGTTTCAATTCCCGAACGTTCCAGCAGAACCTGGCACCCGTGGGGCGTGCAGGGCAGAAAGCCGGGTTGACCGATGACCAGCTTCCCCACATTCACCGGATGAAACCCGTCCACATCCTTGTCAGGGCTTATACGCATGATGATCTTCTGCTCGTCGATATGACGGGGAAGCGGGAGTTGAACGAGAATGCCGTGAATTGACATCTTGCGGTTGAGTTCATCCACAAGATCAACGAGTTCCTCTTCCGAGGTCGAGGCGGGAAGGCGAAAAACATCGGAGTAAATCCCCACCTTCTGACAATCCTTTTCCTTGCTGTTCACATAAATCCGTGAAGCGGGGTCATCGCCGACCAGTATCGCCGCAAGACCGGGAGTCACCCCGAGTTCCTTCAGCGCGGCAACCTGGCCTTTCATTTCCTCCTGCATTTCCTGAGCAATTGCCTTGCCGTCAATAATTTTCGCCATTACCAAGGCCCTTTCGGAAAAGAAATGAAAGCGTACACAATAAAGAATACGGGTATCGGGTTGAGTGAGCAACGAACCGAAGCAGCACAAGCAAGACTCACGTGCATGAGTGGTGGTTTTCCTGCCCCCTGCCAGGGGGAAGGTGGCCGCAAGGCCCCGGGGCTCCCATTCGTACCGATTTTGGTACGAATGGGGTAAAGGAAGGGGGTCTTGGCTGCGCTCGCCATGATTTGGTCCTGTTTTCTGACCAAACCCGATACCCATAATAAAGAATAAGTCAGGAATTCCGAACCTGAGCGTGGATCAAGCGGCATGCGTCCCGTCCCGGCCGCATCCTATTCCACACCATAGTCCTCGCCATACAGGTCGTCCGGATCGTACTTGCAGCCTTTCGGCACGCAGTAGAGATGAATGTTTCGACTGTTGAAGTTCCGGCACATATCCGGACGGTCTTCATAGATGCTGCATGTGTCGTCTTCGCGGAGGGCGCGGCAACGGTTATATATGACGATTTCTTTTCCGTTGCGGGTCTCGACCACCCGGATGTTCTCGTGAAGATTGAAATAGCGCTCGGGGCGGGAATCCAGTTCCTCATCAAACTCATCGAGCGAAATACTGATGAATTTACAGCATTTGGCCCCGCATTCCCGACAATCCTTGTAGGTCATGCAACTATCCTTCTATCGGCGTTGCATTGTGACTTACTCTTCTTCATCAAACACTTCGCCCGGATCATCATCCGGCCCGGACGGCATTCCCCACGCGGCAGGCCGGGGAGAATGTCCGGATTCGCGGAGCGCCCCGGGATTCCACTTCGAAAACGCGGTTACACACTCGTCAAGATACCGGTTGAAGCGCTCCGGAGACTCGATCATCACGAAATGGCCGGCTCCGGGCAAAATCTTCGCTTCGAACCGGGGGTGGATGCGACGATTGCCCTCCCCGTCCAGATCCCACATGTCGGGCGAGTCCTCTCCCACAATGGCGCAGATCGGCGCGCCGACCGCTCCGGCAGCCTCCGCGTAGTGATCTATCTGCCAGAAGAAGTAGTTCAGGGCCGTTTCAAGCGCTATGGCGGAATCCGCCCTTGCCATGAAACCGGAAACCTCCCGGACCAGGGATGAATCCGCCCTTGGGGAGAACATCGCGGCCGCGACTTCCCGCATAACGACCGGGAAATTACTTCGCAGGGGTTTGAAGCTCTCCACAATGAATTCCCGGGAATGGGAGCACCCGAAGCGGTGGAATACATCGGCGCCCACAATCCCGATCACCCGCCCGGGCATCCTTCGGGCTGCTTCCAGCACGACCGGGCCTCCCATGGAATGGCCGACGAGAACCACCCGCGTGAGCCCCAGCCCTTCAACCACGGTCTGCACATCACCGGCAAAAGATTCAACGGTCCAGGCGGTCCGGTTCATTCCCGACTCCCCGTGTCCGGCGAGATCCAGGGTCACAACCGTGCAGCGGTCGGCGAAACAGGATTCCTGGTGTTTCCAGAAGGTCCGGTCACAGCACCACCCGTGGACGAAAACTATGGCGGGATCTCCATGGCCGCTGATTTTGCATGCGATCCTGACCCCATCGTGAGAGGTAAAGCGCCGTTTTCCCCGGGCGCACCCGGCAAGAATCGTAAGCGTCACCAGAAACCAGCACAGGACCATCAAATACCGAACGGGACATCGGAAACGCACGGGGAGGGTATCCTTTCAAGACTGGCTTCCGCCGATTCGGCATGGAGTTCGCCACTGTCCCGGCGGATGTTCGTGCCGGTGAACAAAACTCTGCGGTGGACATCCCGGCCGTAAGCCGGGCTGTCCGGAGACCCCTAAAACAGTCCGACCACCTTTCCCTCATCATCGATATCGATGTTCGATCCGGCGGGTACGGTGGGAAGACCGGGCATGGTCCGCATCTCGCCCACCAAGGGATAGATGAACCCGGCTCCCGCGGAAAGACGGACTTCACGGATGGGAAGCTCGAACCCCTCGGGGCGTCCCTTCAGCTTGGGATCGTGCGAAAGAGAGAGATGTGTTTTGGCCATGCAGATGGGGAAACTTCCGAATCCCAATTCCGTGCACCGGTCGATCTGTTTCGCCGCCAGAGGGCTGAAATCCACTCCCGACGCACCATAGATCTTTGTGGCAATGGTTTCGATTTTCTCCCGAACGGGCAGTTCCGGCTCGTAGAGAAACCGAAAATCGGAGGGAGACTCGGCCGCCTCGACCACCGCTCGGGCCAAGGCTTCCCCGCCCCATCCGCCTTCGGCCCATAGCGTGCTGACCACGGCGTCACGAGCCCCGGCCTCGCGGGAAATATGCCGCACCGCTTCAATTTCACGGTCGGTGTCGGAGTCGAACCGGTTGATGGCAACCACCACCGGAACCCCATGGATCCGGATATTCTCAATCTGCTTCACCAGGTTGCCCGCACCCTGTCCGATGGCTTCGACGTTTTCCTCTAGGAGCCCGGTATCCAGCAGCTTTCCGGCGACAACCTTATACTTCCCGGAATGCATCTTGAGCGCCCGTATAGTGGTAACCAGCACCGCGGCATCCGGTTTGAGCCCGGAAACCCGGCACTTGATGTTGAAGAATTTCTCCGCGCCGATATCAGCGCCGAAACCGCTCTCGGTTACCACGTACTCGGAAGTTCTGGTGGCGATGTAATCGGCAATAATGGAAGAATTCCCGTGGGCGATATTGGCAAATGGACCGGCATGGACGAGAACCGGGGTATTCTCCAGGGTCTGCATGAGTGTCGGCATGACCGCGTCGCGCATGAGTACGGTCATTGCCCCGGCGCACCGGAGGTCGGCGGCGGTCACCGGCCGTCCCGCCCGGGTCTCGCCAATGATGATGCGGCCTATGCGGGCGCGAAGGTCTTTCAGGTCCCGGGCCAGGGCGAGAATCGCCATGATTTCCGAGGCCACGGTTATATCGAAGCCGGTCTCGCGGGGAATACCGTTGGCCTTTCCCCCCAGGCCGACCACAATGTTCCGGAGCGAGCGGTCGGAAATGTCCACCACCCGGTTCCAGGATATGCTCGTCGGTTCGATGTCGAGACGATTACCCTTGCTCAGGTGGTTGTCAATGAACGCCGCCAGGAGATTGTGGGCCACCCCCACCGCGTGGATGTCGCCGGTGAGGTGCAGGTTGAAATCCTCCATGGGAACCACTTGGGAATATCCGCCGCCCGCAGCTCCGCCCTTGATCCCGAAGGTCGGTCCCATGGAGGGCTGACGGATGCAGGCGGTGGTCCGCTTTCCGACACGATTCAGCGCCTGGGCAAGCCCGATGGTCGTGACGGTCTTCCCCTCGCCCAGCGGGGTCGGAGTGATGGCGGTGACATCAATATATTTCGCCTGGGGACGGTCCCGGAACTTTTGGATTACATCGAGCCGTACCTTGGCCTTGTAGCGGCCGTAGAGTTCGAGTTCCTTCTCGTCTATCCCCAGCATTGCGGCGATTTCCATAATCGGCCGCATATGCGCCCTCTGTGCGATTTCCAGGTCGGTCAGCATCTTTCTCTCCTCGTGTCCCGGCGGGTTGCGCACTTCCAGCACGTATCCCGCCCTCCCGTGCATGGGGTGTTCCCGCATTCGTGTACTCCCCGGCGTTCGGTAACCGATTGAACGTCACACCTCCGGGATACAATCCTGCAGAAAAAACCTGAGACGGATATCGGGTCGAGTCAGCAAATCGTTGAGTCAGCAGAGCAGGGATTCAGCGACACACGTAAAAAAATATACCTCCCGGGCCGCTCTGTCGTCTCCGGCGGCATCTCCCGTGTCACGGGAGATGAAAGAGAATAACGGTTGCAGCGCAGAACCGTTTGCTGACCAAACCAGATATCCATATAACCTGAACGCAATCATCCGAATGCAGAAAAAACGGCCCGGGGTCCACTCGTACACGAACGGACCCCGGTAATGCCGACACAACCCTGTACGCAGGCGCCCAGACTCCGGGAATGGTCGGACGGCCTCCGGACCTCCCTCAGTCAAACCGCCCTACACCTCCTCGGCAGCTTCGGCCGCAGCCACACGCAATCCGATCGGAATAAAGGAGCGGTTGAACTGCCCGGTATACTTGGAAGTCGGACGAATGAGCCGGTTATTGGCAAACTGCTCCAGCACATGCGCGGCCCAGCCGGAAATGCGGGATGCGGCGAAAATCGTCGTGTAGAAGGCTTCCGGTATGCCGAGGGCATGCTGAACGGTGGCGGAATAGAAATCCACGTTCGGGTAGATGCCCTTTTTCTCCATGACAATATTCTCGATCCGATGGGAAATCTCGAAGAAATTCTTGTCCGCGGAGCTTTCTCCACAGAGCATTTCGGAAGATTTCCGCAGATGCCGGGCCCTGGGGTCTTCCTTCTTGTATACACGGTGGCCGAAGCCCATGACCCGAAGCCCCTGGGCGAGCATGGACTCGATGTACTCATCCACCTCGTCCACGTTATTGATCTCCTTGAGCATTTTCATGACCCGCTCGTTGGCGCCCCCGTGCAACGGCCCCTTGAGCGTCCCGATCGCGGACGTTATCGCCGCATGCATGTCGGCGTGAGTCGAGGCGGTCACCCTAGCCGCAAAGGTGGAGGCATTCATGCCGTGATCGGCATGCAGGAGCAGCAACTGATCCATGGCACGCACATGGTCAAGAGACGGCATTTTCCCGTGAAACATGTACAGCAGATTGGCGGCCATGTTGATCTGCGGATCCGGCGATACAAGGGACAGTCCCCGGCGTATGCGGTACAGATGGGCCACAATGGTCGGTATCTGCGCAAGGAGACGGATCGCCTTCCGCTTATTCGCCCCCAGACTGTTATCACTGCACTCCGGATCAAAGTAGGAAAGGGCGGAAACCGTGGTGCGTAGCACGTCCATCGGATGGCTGGAAGGCGGCATGATTTCCATCATTTTGATGATCTGGGACGGCAGCCGCATCTCGTTGACTGTCTGCTGGCGAAAAGACTGCAGTTGATCTCTGGTCGGAAGTTCACCGTTCAGAAGCATATATGCAACTTCAAGGTAGGTACAGGTATCCGCCAGGTCATGGATATTGTATCCCTTGTAGTACAAATCGCCATTGGCGCCGTCGACGTAAGAAATATCCGTCTCCGCGGCGACCACGCCCTCCAGACCGCGAACGACTTCCTTGCCTTTGGCCGCACCGTTCTTGTCAACAGATTCGCTCATGAAATACCTATCCTCAGTACAAGTGAATTGTTCAAGGGAACCGCCGTGTATTTTGCCTTCCCAATATACGACTATTCGGCTTGCGGAACAAGGGAATATACAGCGCGGTCCCGTTTCGGAAATCAAAGAGCGGACCCCGCCCGCCCCTTTGTCCGGAGAAGCTGAACGACACCTGCCGTCCAACTCCTCCGCTTAGATTTACAACTGTTACTGTAACCATGCAACGGCCCGTTTGTTCCCGTCCGCACTGACGAAAAGTTTTTTTTTGCTCCGGGCGCTTTTCCACCGATGCGTTGCAACGGCAACAAGTCCGTACAGTCCTTCGCCTCGCGGCGCGACCATGGGAAGGCATTAGCGCTTGTGAGTAAAGGAAGATTGGTGTATATTAATCGTTTACGGTTTTCAAAGACACGTACAAGGGCAATCATGGTAACCGCCTCCGACATCGAGTTCATGAGGATTGCACTCGAACTGGCCCAAAAAGGACACGGTTCCACCAGCCCCAATCCCATGGTGGGCGCGGTGATCGTGCGCGATGGGAAAATCGTGGGCAGCGGCTGGCACATGCGGGCAGGCAGCGACCATGCCGAGGTCATCGCGCTCCGTGAGGCCGGCGGCCTGGCCCGTGGCGCAACGCTTTATGTCACCATGGAACCCTGTTGCCACCACGGCAAGACACCTCCCTGCTCCGATGCGGTCATTCGCGGCGGCATACGGCGGGTTGTTGCCGCCATGACCGACCCCAACCCGCAAGTCTGCGGGAGAGGATTCGAGCAACTCCGCCGTCACGATATCGAGATTGTTTCAGGTGTGCTGGAAGCGGATGCCCGCCGGCTGAACGAAACGTACCTGACCTGGATCGTGACCGGCCGCCCGTTTGTGACGCTCAAGCTCGCCATTACTCTCGATGGAAAAATCGCGGCCCGCGACGGCTCCAGCAAATGGATCACCGGGCCTGAAGCGCGCGGGCGGGTTCACCAGCTCCGCGCATGGTCCGATGCGGTTATGGTCGGTTCGGGAACGGTACTGGCCGATGACCCGCAGCTCACCGTACGGGAAGCTGAAGGACACGACCCCTTGCGGGTGGTGTTAGATTCCCGGCTGCGAATCCCGGCAAGCGCCCGGGTGTTTTCCGGCCCGGGAGCCATCCTGGTGACTTCGGAAAGCGCAGACCCGGAGCAGGTCATCCGGCTTACAAGCCGGGGCGTTGAAGTGCTGCGTCTCGGTGACCGGGGACGCATCCCTCTGGCCGGGGTTCTGGAAGAGCTGGGCAGACGACGGATCACCTCCGTATTGTGCGAAGGCGGCGGGACCCTTGCCGGAACTCTGATCCGGGAGAAACTTGTGGATAAAATCGCGCTCTTCGTCGCGCCCAAGCTGCTGGGAAGCGGACTGGACGCATTTGGCGATATCGGAGCCGCTTCCATCGGGGATGCACTGGCGGTCAGGGACATGGAAACCGAGCGGCTGGGCGTCGATCTTCTGATAACCGGGCGTCCGGAATACCGCTGACCTCTTTCGGTCCTTGCGGGCGGTGAATTCCACCGGGTTTTCCGGGTCCCCGGGGGGAACTTTTCCGGGCCTCCCGAATCTATTACATGGGGATCGCGCAACATGTTCACCGGGTTGATCGAAGAGGTGGGAAGTGTGGTTTCCTCCGCACCGCGCGGGGCGTTTACCGAAATCGTCATCCGGGCGAAAACCGTTCTGGAAGAGACGCGAATCGGGGACAGCATAGCGGTGAACGGAGCATGCCAGACGGTAACCGCGATGAGCGATTCCACCTTCACCGTGCAGGCGGTAGAGGAAACCATCCGTCGAACCACGCTCGGCAAGCTCCAGCGCGGAAGCAGGGTGAACCTTGAACGTTCGCTCCGTTTCGGCGACCGTCTGGGCGGCCATCTTGTTCTCGGCCACGTGGACGGTGTCGGGAAAATCATCCGGGTTTCCGGCGGAGGAGACAATCGACTCATTTCCATCGCGCCGCCCCACCATATAGTCCGGTTCATCGCGGAAAAGGGTTCCATAACCATTGACGGCATCAGCCTGACGGTAACTCAGGCTTCGGAAGACCGGTTCGGAGTATCCATCATCCCGCACACCCTTGGAGCCACCACCCTCGCCACGGCGCAATCCGGCGACGAAGTGAACCTGGAAGCGGATGTCATCGCCCGTTATGTCGAGCGTATCATCGGCGCGCGGGAGGGGATGAGTCTGGAAGGGCTCGCGGGAATGGGTTTTTAACGGAAAGTATCAGCCGGGAGCCTATAGAGAAGAAACTGTAAGCAGAATCACGGATGAACGAAAAAAACACTGATACAGTGTTTCAAACGCTCTCTCCGCCTGCTTCATGCGTTGACCTTCACTTTCTTTTCACTTTGGTCTCCGGCGCTTCGCCTATGCATTTTGGAGATTTTCATGCCCGATTTCAGTCCCATTGAGACAGCGATAGAGGAAATCAGGAACGGCCGGATGGTTCTCGTGGTCGATGACATGTCCGAGGAAACCGAGGGCAATCTCATCATGGCCGCCGAACTGGTTACTCCCGCCGACATCAACTTCATGAGCCGGGAGGGCGGCGGTCTGATTGCGGTTTCCGGAACATCGGGGCGAATGGAGGAACTTGATCTCGAATATCGCGGAGCCCACACCAAAACCTTGCGGAATACGTGGTACGGCGTCACTATTGACGCACTCCAGGGATCGTCTTCCGGCGCTTCTGCCGCGGAGCGGTCCACTACCATCCGTCTGTTCGCCGACCCCGCCTCCCGGGCGTCCGACTTCGCCCGTCCCGGTCATGTGACCACCCTGCATGCGCTGGACGGCGGTGTGCTTTCCCGGGCAGGACACACGGAGGCCTCGGTAGACTTGGTGCGGCTGGCCGGGCTGAATCCAGCCGGGGCGCTTTGCATGATCATGGCTTCCGACGGCAGCGTGGCGAGGCTCCCCTTTCTGAAAGAGTTCGCCGAGAAGCACGGGCATGTTATCATTTCCATCCGCGACCTGATCGCATACCGGAGAACTCGAGAAAAACTGGTCCGGTGCGGGGTTTCCGTACCCTTCCCGTCCCAACACGGAACGTTTACACTCCATCTTTACGAAAGCGACATCGACGCGCATCATCATCTTGCAATCGTAAAGGGCGAGGTTTCCGGTGAAGAACCGGTGCTGGTGCGGGTGCATTCCGAGTGCCTGACCGGCGATGTATTCGGCTCCCGACGCTGCGACTGCGGAGAGCAGCTCGCCCGTGCCCTGGTCCGCATCGAAAATGAAGGACGCGGCGTGGTGCTCTACATGCGTCAGGAAGGACGGGGCATCGGACTTGCCAACAAACTCCGCGCCTATGTTCTTCAGGACCAGGGGCTGGACACCGTGGAAGCGAATATCCGTCTCGGTTTCCCCCCCGATCTCCGCGATTACGGTATAGGAGCGCAGATTCTTGCCGACCTGGGCATCCATAAAATCCGTCTCATGACCAACAATCCGAAGAAAATCGTGGGACTGGAGGGGTATGGCCTGGAAATCGTGGAGCGCGTACCGATTGAAGTCCCCGCGAACCATGTGAACGCGTTCTACCTGCAGACCAAAATGGACAAGATGGGGCATTTGTTCAGCATTGAACCTTCCATGATCACTGAGGAGAAAAACCGTGGCACGGATAATTGAAGGCGAATTTACCGCCCGTAACCGGCGGTACGCGATTATTGTCTCCCGTTTCAACGAACTCATCGGCCGCAAGCTCATGGATGGCGCACTGGATTGCCTGGCCCGTCACGAAGCCGTCGATGACGCCATTGACATCATCTGGGTACCCGGCGCGTTTGAGATTCCCCTCGCCGCGAAAAAGGCAGCCGAAGCCGGATCGTACGACGCGGTGATCTGCCTCGGCGCGGTAATCCGCGGGGAAACCCCCCATTTCGATTTCGTGGCCTCGGAAGCGGCCAAAGGCATCGCCCAGGCCGGAATGGCCACCGGTGTTCCCATCATTTTCGGCGTCATCACCACGGACACGGTGGAGCAGGCGGTCAAACGCGCCGGCACCACGGCGGGCAACCGAGGGTTCGATGCCGCCATGACCGCCATCGAGATGAGCAATCTCATGGACAAGATCGGAAAGTAGCGTGAGTTCAAGAACAAAAGCCCGCGAAGCTGTCCTCCGCATCCTCTATCTCAGCGAAAGCCGGGGTATGACCGTGGACCAGGCCTACGGAGAGATGGCCGAGGTGGACAAGGAGATGATACTCCATGCGGGAGAACCGGATGCCGAGGCACTGAAGCCATTCTCGCTGGGTTTGGATCCCGAGGATCGCGAGTATGCCATTGCCCTGGCCCGCAGAGTCGAGCAAAAGCGGGACGAGTTCAACGACCTTATCCGCCCTGTGCTGAAGAACTGGGTTCTGGAACGGGTATCCCGGATCGATCGGATCATTCTCTGGATCGCCATTGCCGAAATGCAGTACCGGTTCGATATTCCTCCGCTGGTGTCGGTGAACGAGGCGATCGAACTGGCCCGAAAGTACAGCTCCCATAAAAGCCCGAAGTTCATTAACGGCGTGCTGGACTCCATCGCCCGGAATCTTGGGATCACGCTCAAGCCATCCTGAACGGATTGTTGCGTCCGGCATTCCGGGCCGGCGCCGAGGCGGGAACGATTCGAGGATTCCGGCGTGCAAGAACAGTCGGATGCATCATCGCTCCCGGCCTTTCCGGACGAGCTTCCGGATGATAACCCCGCCAAGGAATACACACAGAATTTACCATAGAGACAAGGATGGATGAAACATGGGTATTGGCGACTTCATCTCCCGCTCGCTGACCAAGGTTTTCGGTTCGAGCAACGAGCGTGAGATCCGGGCGCTTCAGCCCCTCGTGGACGAGATCAACGAGTTTTTCGCCGGACTTTCCTCCCTGACTGACGAGGAACTGCGGGGGAAAACCGATGAATTCCGGAAACGGCTCGATGAGGGGGAAACGACCGACGACATCATGACCGAGGCCTACGCCGTGGTGAAAGAGGCATGCCGCCGGCTGGTCGGTCGCAAGTGGATGGTGATGGGGCACGAGACCACCTGGGACATGGTCCCCTTCGACTGCCAGCTTATGGGAGCCATCGTCCTCCACCAGGGCAGAATCGCCGAAATGGCCACCGGTGAAGGCAAGAGCCTCGTTTCCACCATGCCTCTGTATCTGAACGCACTACCCGGCAAGGGCGCTCACTTCATCACGGTAAACGATTACCTCGTCCAGCGCGACGTGGAGTGGTACGGCAAAGTATACGAGTTCCTCGGCCTGACCGTGGGATACATTCTGAGCAACGCCCCCACCGAACAGCACAAGCAGGCGTACAACTGCGATATCACCTACGGTACGAACAACGAGTTCGGTTTCGACTATCTCCGCGACAACATGGCTATCCGCCCGGAAGACCAGGTACAGCGCGGATACTACTATGCCCTGGTGGACGAGGTGGACTCCGTGCTGATTGACGAGGCGCGGACGCCTCTCATCATCAGCGGACCGGTGGGCACCTCTACCCACAAGTTCGATGAAATGAAACCCCTTGTACAGGGCATCGTGGTCCAGCAAACCCGTATGGTGAACGCAAAAATTGCCGAGGCCGAGAAACTGCTGGAAGAGGGGAAGGAGTACGAGGCGGGTATTTTGCTCCTCCAGGTCCAGCGCGGGACGCCGAAGAACAAGCGGCTCATGAAGATATTCTCCGAACGGCCCGAGCTGAAGAAGCTGGTCTACACGGTGGAAAACGATTATGCCCGCGACAAGCGCATGACCGAGATCGATGAGGAACTGCTCTTTGTAATCGACGAGAAGAACCACACCATCATTTTCACGGACCGGGCGCTGAACGGAATGCGCCCCGAGGAACGTGAAGTCTTCGTGCTCCCCGATCTTAACGAGGAAATCAGCCAGATCGAACACGATGATTCCCTTTCCGCCGAAGACAGGATCATGCATCAGGAGAAAATCACCGCGGAGTATGCCCTCAGAAGCGAAAAGATTCACAACGCCAACCAGCTCCTGCGGGCCTACACCCTTTTCGAAAAAGACCAGCAGTATGTGGTCCAGGACGGCAAGGTACTCATCGTGGATGAGTTCACCGGCCGTCTGATGCAGGGGCGGCGGTACTCCGACGGTCTCCATCAGGCGATTGAAGCCAAGGAGAACGTGCACATTGAGCAGGAAACTCAGACCATGGCCACCATCACCCTCCAGAATTACTTCCGCATGTACGAGAAGCTGGCGGGGATGACCGGAACCGCGGAAACCGAGGCGCCGGAATTCTACGAGATATATAAACTAGAGGTCGTAGTGGTGCCCACCAACCGTCCGCTGGTACGTCTCGACCAGGAGGATCAGATTTACCGGACCCGCCGGGAGAAGTTCAACGCCATCATCCAGGAGATCGTCCGGCTCCACAAACTGGGCCGCCCCATCCTGGTCGGCACGGTGTCGGTGGAAGTCTCCGAGACTCTCTCCCGCATGCTCAAGCGCCAGGGTATCACCCACAACGTTCTCAATGCCAAGTATCACCAGCGCGAAGCCGAAATCGTTACCGGAGCAGGGCAAACCGGCGCGGTGACCATCGCAACCAATATGGCAGGCCGAGGGACCGACATCAAGCTCGCACCTGAAGTGAGAACCATGGGCGGCGATGGTGACGTGCCGGGAGGACTCCAGATCATCGGCACGGAACGGCACGAGGCGCGGCGTATCGACCGTCAGCTTCGCGGACGCGCCGGGCGCCAGGGCGATCCGGGATCGTCCATGTTCTTCCTCTCCCTGGAAGACGACCTGATGCGACTCTTCGGTTCCGAGCGCATCGCTGGAATCATGCATCGGCTCGGTGTCGAGGAAGGCGAGGTTATCACCCATTCCATGGTGACCAAGGCCATTGACCGGGCGCAAAAGAGGGTCGAAGCCCAGAACTTTGCCATCCGGAAGCATCTGCTCGAGTACGACAACGTCATGAATTCCCAGCGGGAAATCATTTACGAACTCCGGAACGCCGCACTCCGCAGCACCAGCGTTCGCGACCGTCTCTTCGAGATGGTAGACACGGTGGTCGACAGTCTCCTGGCCGAGTTCACCGAGTCATCCGGCAAACCCGTTGACTGGGACATGGACGGGCTCGCCGCGAAGTATGCGACCATCTTCTTCTCCCGTTTCACCCTGACCGAGGACCAGGAACTGGTGCTCACCCAGGATGCGCTCGGTGATCTGCTGAAAGAGCACACCAAGAAAGTCTACCTGCAGAAGGCGAGCGTGGTCGAGCCGGAAAACCTGGCCTGGAACGAACGCATCATTCTGCTATCCACCATCGATGAACTCTGGAAGGAACATCTCTACGAGATGGATCACCTGAAGGAGGGAATCGGACTCCGGGGGTATGGCCAGCGCGACCCGCTGCTCGAATACAAAAAGGAAGGGTACGCCGTATTCGAAGCCACGCTCGAAAGCATAAACGTCAACATCCTGCGGACGCTTTTCCGGGCGCTTTCCAAAATCCAGTTCGAATTCCGCGCCGAGCCGCCCCAACCGCCCCGGGATGTGCACGCCTCTCACCCGTCGGCGCAGGACGCCGAAACCGTTGCACCGGTGGCTCCCGTTGCGGCCCGACGCGCTCCGGCCGTGATGCAGCCCGGAAACAGGGGTGCGCTGGCACCTCCCACCCGAACCGTGGAAAGCGGCCCCGGCGTGCAGATGCAGCAACGCGCCCAAACCGTCCGGAGCAATACTCCCAAAGTTGGCCGCAACGATCCATGCCCCTGCGGCTCCGGAAAAAAGTATAAAGTTTGCTGCGGAAGATAACTTTTTCCGCTTGATTCCGGCAGTTCGCTTGCATATATTATAGGCACAGCGAGCGGGAATAGCTCAGTGGTAGAGCGCCACCTTGCCAAGGTGGATGTCGCGAGTTCAAGTCTCGTTTCCCGCTCCATGAAATTCGAAAGGATGCCCAACCGGCATCCTTTCTTTTTTGTTGGCGGACCGCTGATTGCGCGATATGAGCGTGAGTACATGGACCGTTTACCGGCGTTGGCTTGAGGCCGTAAACGAGCCCATCCCGTCCGGCCCGGCCCTCACCCTCCGGCACCTTTGTCGTAAAGATAAGAACAAACCCTTGGCACGCATGAGTACCAAAAGGTAGTCAGCGGGGGTACTGGC
>JAWLHT010000007.1:0-39599 GCA_041690195.1 Candidatus Latescibacterota bacterium | reverse complement strand
TAAGTCATTCCATGTTTTTGTGCTATTATCGCGGGTGAATCGGCCGGGAGTTTTTCCCCGATCTCATGGGGTCATCCGAATCGGCTGACGAAAAAAAAATCCCAACTCGTCGTTGGCACTGAGCGAAGAATCGGGAATCCCCAGAAAGCGAGCAGCTTCTTCGGATTTTCGGATAAACTTCATTTCTTTGTGCGGAGGCGGCAATGCATTTGGCGTGGGCGCGGTTCCTGGCCCTTTTCCGGATCAGCACGTTTCTCATCCTTTCCCTCTCCGTCTTCGGCTGTTCCAATAGCGGCAATCCGACCGGCCCGGACGACGGCGGTCCCGGGGATGTTCTGGAAACCGGGTCCGCTTCCATATCCTCCGAAGGCGGGATGGTGACTCTCTCCGATGGGACCGGTGTGTTTGTTCCTTCCGGGGCGATGAGTGGCTCGGGTGAGGTAACCGTGGCGAAGAAAGATCCCGCCGGATACTTCGACACCGTCGCCGGCGTCACCCGTGTGGTGCTTTCCTGTTCGGCGCCGGTGAACGGGTTTGCGAAGGAGGTTGAGATACGGGTTCCGCTTCCCGCGGGCATGACCGAGGCGGACAGCTCCCGGATCATGGCGGGACTGATCGACGAAGCGACGGGAGCGGTCGAGGTCGGGCGTTCGTTCATCCGTATGGAAAACGGCAAGCCCTTCGCCATTCTTCCGGTGTCCCATTTCTCCAGCTACATCATTAAATGGTTCACCGGGCCGACTCCGCCCGCGAGCGCCGGGCCGATCGAAATCCCCTATTACGGGCAGGGAGCTTCCCCATATTGCTGGGCCGCAAGCGTGCAGATGGTCACCCAGGCCGCCCGGTTCGCGGATGACCGGGAAATCGCCGATATCATCGCCCGCATGGGAGTGGATGAAGGCGGCATCACCTCGCTCACGTTCCGGTTCAGCGGCGAACTCGCCGAACTCATTCGCACCCGAACCGGCTCTCGTCCCGACCGGAGCACCTGGGATTATGTGAACATCAATCAGATGCGGGAATACCTCAAACGGGAAATCGGGGTGAACGGCCGTCCGGTGGCGCTCCACAACGGGGTCTGGGAACACGCGGTCGTGGTGCTCGGCTATGACGGGAACACGTTTTATATCCATGATCCGGCGAGCACCTCCGGGGACGCGATCGGATATACCGCCCGCACCTGGAAGGATATCGCGGGGAACATGGGAATGGGTTCCAACATGACCGTACTCTCCATTCCGGTGTCGCTCGATTCTTCCCGGCCCCGGGTGACCGTGAACATCACACCCGGCGCCTTCATCTTCATGAAGCCCAAGGACAGCGCCTCGGCGGCGTCAAACTATCAGTTCCGATGGGATCATCGGGTTCCGGCGGGGTATTCCTTCACGGATGATCCACTGAATCGGGCGGCCCCGGGGCTCACCCAATTTCCCGGCGGGGTCAAGAGCCTCGCGGTGCAATCCGGAACGGTGGAAGTCGTCAATTCCTCCCGCTCCGAAACCCGGAGCGTGAGCGTCTGGCTGGACATCACGAGTCTCGGGGCGGGGGGGACGCATTTCTCCCGCCAGACTTCGTTCAGCATTCCCCCGAACAGCACCCGCTATTTCACCATGAACCCCGTTCCGGTGGATTCCCTCCGGGACAACAACGCCGATCCCACCGAATACCTCCTGAGCCTCACCGCGCTCGACGACGGCACGGTGGTTGACAAGGCCTCGATCCGGTTCTCCATCGAGAAGGAAGAGCCTCGGATCACCTCCATTCTCCCGAATACCGGGCCGGTCGGTACGGTGGTGACCATTGCCGGCGAGCGTCTCGGGACCTGCCGGGGACTTGCGGATGTTTCTTTCGGCAATGTCAAGGCGACGGAGATCGTTTTGTGGAAGGAAAACGAGATCAAGGTCAAGGTCCCCGCGAAGGCCGCAACGGGGAATGTGACGGTCACCCGGGGCACGATATCGAGCAACGGCATGAAATACACCGTCACGACCGAGCAGCGGATGGGCGACACGTATGTCTACACCGACGACCTGATCCGGGCGACCACCACCTGGGAAGTCTCGGGAACGGGGCTTTGGACGGATTACGGGACCTATGACTTTTACGTCCATCCCCGATACGACATGGAACCCAACAAGGCGGGGACCATGCAGGTTACGTTCTCGGCGGAACTGGTCAAAACGGAAAAGATATATACCTATGAGAGCGGGGATTACGTGGTTACCACCTATCACGCACCGGAGTTCCTCGATGAGGAAAAACTCCTGACGGAAGGCGAGTTTCCCCAGTCATACTCGCGGGAAGGCCAGACACTCACCGCGGAGTATACCTTCACCGAACCGGGGCAGTATTTCGCCTTCGAAATCAGCTATGTCGTTCCATACGATCAGCGAACCTACGACAAGGACGGAAAGCTCAAGTCCGAGCGCCTGAACCAGGTGGACCCGGCGTATGTCCACACGGCCTGCCGGGTAGTCGCCCTGGCCAGGACCCACCAGACCAAGTAGCGAGGGTTGTGTAATTTTTTCAACACGGTACGGAAAAAGGGGACGGGAGGGATAACCGTCCCCTTTTTCGTTGTGCCGGGATGAAAAACCGTGTAGAATATATAGACATGTTCTGGGGATTCGGTATGCCCGGCGGGCTATGTCAAAACAGGTATCCATAGAGAAGGAGCCATTCATGGAAGGTTACCGCGAGCAGGTTCTCCTCGGCATCGATCTCGGTGCGACCGGCATCAAGGCTGCCGTGTTCGGGCTGGACGGCGCCCTCATCGCTTCGGCCTCGCGCCGGAACGGGCCGGTCCCGGAGCCCGGCGGCGAACCCGGCTGGCTTACCTGGGACGCCGGGGATATATGGGGAAAGGTCTGCGAGTGTACCCGCGAGGTAATCGGGCGTCTTGCCTCTCCCTCGCAGGTGGGGGGCGTGTCGGTGTCGGGGTTCGGCGTGGACGGTGTTCCCGTTGACCGGGACGGCAACCTCCTGCACCCCCTGTCGAGCTGGCACGACACCCGCAATCTGGCCGAGACCGCCTGGCTCACCGAGCAAATCCCGCCCTATGAACTTTACAAGATCACCGGCTTCCACAACTACAACATGCAGACGGTCAACCGTCTCCGCTGGCTCGCGGTTCATCGTCCAAACGTGCTGAAAAAGACTTACCGCTATCTCATGACACAGGATTTTCTGGTGAACCGCCTCTCCGGGGAGTTCACCACCGAAATCACCATGGCATCGACCACATCCATGCTGGATATCGACGAGGGGCGTTGGAGTTCCCGCATCCTGGATGTTATCGGGGTTGATCCGAACATCTTCCCGGAGATTTCCCAGTCCGGGAAACGGCTCGGCTCGGTAACGAAAACCGCCGCGGAAGAGAGCGGCATTCCCGAGGGAACGCCGGTGGCTACCGGCGGGCACGACTGTGAGATCGGCGCGCTCGGCGCGGGGGTGGACGACCCCCACACCTTCATTGACATCACCGGCACCTGGGAGATGATCATCGCCACGCTGGACCGGTTCACTCCGAACCGGGCCCTCTTCGACGCCGGGATCGACTGGGAGCGGCACTGCATGCCGGGACAGTATCTCTGCCAGAGCCTCATGATCGCGGGCGGGGTGGTGGAATGGATCGCCTCCGGCTTCTACCGCGACACGCCCGCCGATTCCCTCTACGCCACCATGATCGGGGAAGCCCGCGCCTACGGCCCCGGGGCGGGCGGTGTCACCGTGCTGCCTTCCTGGAACCGGGGGTCGGGACCCTTCCAGGCCCACAATTCCCTCGGGACCATCCTCGGGGTCACCACCACCGCTACCCGGGGACAGGTCGTCCGCGCCGTGTTCGAGGCCACGTGCTATCAACTCGCCCGTCAGATTGGGGTCATCGAGGAGAACACCGGCGCTTCCTGCCGCCGCCTCCGCGCTCTCGGCGGAGTGCAGAAGAACGAGTTCTGGCTCCAGATGAAAGCCGATGTCACCGGGCTCCCCGTCGAGGTCACCGCCAATCCCGAGGTCACGCTCCTCGGCGCGGCTATCCTGGCCGGAATCGGCGCGGGAATATACCGAGACGCCGCCGATGCCTTCACCCGCATGGACTTCGCGGTCAGTTCCCTTGAACCGGACATGGCCCGTCACGACGAATACCGGGAACGGTACGAAAAAGTGTTTTCGAAAGTCGCCCCGGCCCTCGCGGAGATTTACGGCGCGGACGCATAGCAGTTCGTGCTGTCAGCGGTATTGCTAAACCGCCCGGAATGAATCGGACCCGATTCTTTCCGGGCGGTTTTTTTGGAGCACGCCGGATGGGAGTAAAAAGCAAAGGGGGCGGCGCCTGACAGGGTTTTGCCTCAAGGCGGGAAAGATTGTCTGAATGGGGATGCCGGGGATATATGGGATATAAGATGATGCAAGACAGAACCGGACACGCGATTCTTGCATCATCTTTTTATCCTGTCTTTATCCCACGCATCCCAATTCAGACAGGCATTTCCCCGTGCATATAAAAACTCTCCCGCGGAGTGTTCGGCGCGGGAGAGGGAATGGGGAAGACAAAGCGGAGCGTCAGTCCTCCTCCGTATCCTTGTCCAGACGCCGTGAAATGGTGCGCGGCGAGATGTTCAGGAGTTTGGCGGCGAGGGTTTTCTTTCCGCCGGACATGCGCATGGCCTCACGAATCAGGGAGGTGATGAGTTCGTCCAGATCGATGCCTTCTTCCGGGATGGTGAAAAAGCCTGGGTCGGCATGCTCTGAACGCGGAACGCCGGACGCCGCGGAACGCTCCGTGAACCCGGACCCGCCCCGTACCAGGAACGAAAAATGTTCCGATTCCAGTAATGGGCATTCGTAGAGCAGCACGGCCCGTTCGATGGCGTTTTCGAGCTGACGGACATTGCCCGGCCAGGCCAGGCTTTCCAGGAACCGTTCCGCACCGGATGAAAAACCCCGGATGGCGCGGTTGCTGTGACGTTCGCAGGACCGGTGCAGAAAGTCATAGGACAGCGGAATGATTTCCTCAGGCCGCTCGCGGAGAGGGGGAATCTCGATATAACCCACGTTCAGGCGGTGATAGAGGTCGCCGCGGAACTGTTTCTGTTCCACTTCCTGCTGGAGCGATTTGTTGGTGCTGGCGATGACCCTAGCCTTGAAGGGGATCCGCTTGATCCCGCCGACCCGGTAAAATTCCCGTTCTTCCAGCACACGGAGCAGTTTCACCTGCATGGTAAGCGGCATTTCACCGATTTCGTCGAGCAGGAGCGTGCCGTCCTCGGCGATTTCCATCTGGCCTTTTTTGGAGGAGGAGCTGGAGCCGGTGAATGCGCCCGACTCGTGGCCGAAAAGCTCGCTCTCGAAAAGCTCGGTGGGGATGGCGGCGCAGTTGATGGCGATGAACGGTTTCGCGATCGTGGAAGGTCCGTAATGGATATACCGTGCCAGGAGTTCCTTCCCGGTCCCCGTTTCTCCCTCGATGAGCACCGGCACGGAAGGGGAGCGATGGTAACGCTCGGCCAGGGTGTAGACTTCCCGCATCTTTCTGGAGTGGATCAGAATGCGGTTCAGGCCCGCATTTTCCCGGAAGATGCTTCGGTACTTCTCCAGTTTCTTTTCCGCCTCACTGACCCGCTCCTTGACCTTCTCCTCGAAATGGGTGGTGAGTTCCTCGGTGGTCAGGCGGAGCGACAGGTGTTCCTGTACGCGCTCGACCACAATGGCCAGCTCGTCGATGTCGATCGGCTTCTGGAGATAGTCGTAAGCGCCCTCGCGCAGGGCCGTGATGGCGTTCTTCAGGTCGTTGTGACCGGAGATGATGACCACGTCCACCAGCGAGGTGCGGTCGCGTTTTAGCCTCCGCAGAAGCTCGAACCCGTCCATCCGGGGCATGGTTATATCGGTGAGCACCAGATGGAACCGCGTGCGCTCGAAGAGTTCGATGGCTTCCTCGCCATTGCTGGCGCAGGTTACATCGTGACCGAGTTCGGTCAGGAAAAGGCTCATGCTGTCACATACCGGTTTCTCATCATCAATAACGAGAATGTTCACGCTCCATGCCTCCTGCCCTATGGCGTAAGGGGAAGGCGCACAATGAATGTCGCGCCGCCCGTCTCGTTGTTGCGAACATCCAGCTCACCTCTGTGGTCGTGCACGATTCCGGTGCTGATGGAAAGCCCCAGCCCGGTTCCTCTGCCCACCTCCTTGGTTGTGAAGAACGGATCGAATATTTTTTCCCGGATATGATCCGAAACGCCTGGTCCGTTGTCGGCTACCTCGAGTACGACATGGCTGTTCTCAATACGGGTGGAGACAGTGATGCGTTTGTCGGGGGAGTCAATGTCGTCGAGGGCCTGGCGGGCGTTTGTGACCAGGTTCATGATGACCTGGAGAATCTGCTGGGTGTTCATTCTGATATCAGGAATGTCGCCCAGCCGGTATTCGACCTCGATGTTGTGCGACCGTATCTGCTCGCCGAGCATGGTGAATACCCGGGTGACCTGTGTATTCAGGTTGTCCGTCTCACGCGCCGCGGGGAAACCGTCCCGGGCGAAGGCCCGCATGTTGGTGATGATGTCGGTCATCCGCTTGACCTGGTCCACAATCAGGTTGAGGCTGCCCACCACCTTGTCTTCATCGATTTTCCAGCCTCGGGAAAGCCCGTACAGGATGGTCTGCGTAGATACATTTATGGCGTTGAGCGGCTGGGTTATTTCATGGATGATTCCCGCGGCCATGGTGCCGAGCGCGGCGAGTCGATCCGCCCGGATCACCAGCAGCCGGGATTGCTCGGCCTCAGTTTCTTTCTGCCGTCGGGCGTTGATTTCCAGCTGACGAGTCCAGGCGTTGGCGATGATGTCGCCTGCGGCTTTGAGCATGCCGATCTCGTTCTCCTCCCATTCCCGTACCCGACCGCTCACCTCAAATCCCAGCAGTCCGACCACGGAAGCGCTGATATGGATCGGGAAGGCCAAAAAAGACTGCACCCCAGCCGCTTGAAAAAAGTCGCGGTCCGGTTGCGGCATGTTCTCGATGGAATCAAAACAGAGGATGTCTCCCGCCACGATGCGGTCCAAGCACCAGGGCAGGTTCCGGTAGGGAATGGTTCGGGGTCGATAATCCTCATTCAAGACGGGAGAAAGCCACATCTCCACTTCCGAAAAGGCTTGTTCCGTCTCGTCCAGGGCGTACATGAATGCGGCATCCACTCCGGCGGATTCGGCGACAATTTCCAATATGGCGGAATACACGGACGGCGGTTCTTCGGTCCGTGCGAGGAGGTCCGCAATGCGGGCGATCATGGTTTCCTGCTTGAGCCGGGCCTGGAGAATCGCGGCAGTTCGTTTCCGTTCGGTGACATCACGGAAAATGAAGCTCACCGCCACAACACCGCTCTCCTGAACCTGTCCGGTGGCGTTTCCCTCAAGAAAAACGGGAGATCCGTTCCTGGCCGTCATGACCGTTTCAAAGGTTTCGACCCGTTCGCCTGCCGCCACGCGTTCCAGAATCAAACTGAGATGATCGTGGTGGTCGGGGTGGGTTACGTCCAGCAGGGTCAGCCGGGACAGGTCTTCCGGAGTGTAGCCGAGCACATTGTGCCATGTCTGATTTACATAGATGAAACTTCCCCGGGAATTGGTGCACTGAATGAGGTCGGCGGTATTGTGAAAGATGGACTGATACTGTTCCCGGAGACGCTGAATTTCCTTGTGGTCCCGAAGCCTGGATTGACGGTATTCCAGCGCTTTTTCGATGGTGTCCAGGAGATGCTGGTTGTGAAACGGTTTTTCGATGAGCGAAAAAATGGCCCCGCGGTTGATGGCTTCACGATAGAGATCCCGGTCTCCAACCCCGGTAAGGAGGATTTTCACTGTATCCGGGTAGAGGCGGTTGACTTCAAGGATGAGGTCCAGTCCGGTTTCCCCCGGCATCATGTGGTCGGTGAGCAGAACATCGAACTGCTCACGGGACATGATCTCAAGCGCTTCACGGGCATCCTCGGCATGCGCGATATGATAATCCCGGAGGCCCAGAAGGGTTTTGATAAGCCGGCGTACCGGTTCCTCATCATCAACGACCAGAATCGCGGGTTTCTCCAATGGTCCCATACAGGATGTTCTCCGGTATTGGTATTTTCCCCGGGCGAAGCCGCCGCCCACTCTCTGCTCCGTCATTTCGCTCAGGCCGACTCTCGCACCGTCTCCACCATTACCCCGATGTCATTCGGGGTCAGATAGGGGTGCGACGGAAGAGTGAGCAGGCGCGGCGCCACAAAAGATGCGCCCGGGAATGGATCCGGGTGTTCCGGATAGCCCAGTTCGGGATATATCCGGTGCACCGGCCGCTCATACATCCGTGCCGTGTCGATTCCCCGATTCCGGAGCAGGCGTTGGGCCCGTTCCAGTCGGCGAATGTCCCGGAACACCACCGGGACGTGATTATAGGATGGCTCCGCGCCCGGGATTATCCGCGGCAGAATCAGTCCGTCGTCATCCCGCAGCCCCGACATGATTGCTTCTCCGTTCCCGCGGCGTTCCCGCACCCATGCTTCCGTCGAATCGAGCAGCGTCCGCGCCAGGCCGGCTCCATAGCCGGTGAATCGAACGGGATGAAAAGACTCATGCACTGTGGTGCTTTTGAAGCGTTCTATCACGGAGTGGAACGCTCCGTACACTCCCGGGCGCATGGCCAGCGACAGCGCCGTCATCAACAAAGGCTGCAAACCCCGGAACCCGGCGCCGGGAGCGGGCAAGACCTGCCCCAGATCCCGGACCGCCGCGGCAAGGACATCATCATTCGTCACCACCACCCCGCCCCGGAAAGTGGAGATGATCTTGCCCTTGCACAGGCTGAAAAAGCCCGCATCACCGAGGGACCCCACCGGTCGATTCCCCAGAGTCGCGCCGAGCGCCTGGCATGCGTCTTCGAACACGAACACTTCCCGGTCCCGCCCGATTTCCAGCGCCTGGCCCATTTCCATGGGAAATCCGAACAGGTGGAACGGGACCAGAACGAGCGTCCGGTCATTCACCGCGGCGGCCATGGAATCCAGGTCCATATTGAGCGTTTCCGGATCCACGTCGCAGTACACCGGCCGCAGCCCGGAGCGCCGAACGGCATGGATGAGCGTGGGCACGGAGTAGGCGGGAAGTATCACCTCGTCGCGCCCCGGCCGCAGACGGGCCGCTGAGGAAAGCAGGAGATGGAACGCCGCCGTTCCGCTCCCGGCTGCCACGGCATGAACCGCACCTGTAAAACCGGCGAAAGCCCGTTCGAAGCGGTCTGTCTCCCCGGAGTCCAAAACTCCCCGGAATCCCCGGACTATGTGCCGGAGTTCCAGCGGGAATGCGGTGGTCGGCTGGATACCCATGTGTGCCCGATTTCAAGATGGAAGCAGGGACCAGAATCCAGGGGGGAAGAGAGAAAAAATTCGACGCCGGTGTTGCCGGCTTGCCTTTTTCCCGAACCCTGAATTTGTCCCGAGTCTATTGTGTCATGTTCAGTCTACATATCCCCGTCAAACCCCACGCTTGACTGTTTTTCCGTTTGGGGCTGCTTCCCCGGGCGCGGACCGGCGGGTTTCATTTCGCGGGAGCAGCCTCCAGGAAAGACATGAGTGACAACCGTCCGTACGGAAATCCCGTGCCGTGAATTTTTCGGACGATCAGTCCGGAATCCTCGGCCAGCGCGTGTATCTCGGAAACGGTGTACGCCCGGATGGGAAGCTCTCCAAGCGAACGGTCATATCGTCCTGCACAGGTGGAAGCAATCCGCATGTACGGGTTTTCCCTGTTGCGGAACTCCACGATGACCCGCCCTCCGGGACGGGTCACCCGGGCCATTTCCCGCAATCCTTCCCGGACCATGCCCGCTTCGGGGAGGTTGTAAAAGGTTCCCACGCATACCGATGCCCCAAAAACACCCTCCCGGAAAGGCAGACAGGTCAGGTCGCCGCATACGAAGCATCCAAGCTCCCCGTAATGCCTCCGGGCCTCGTAAAGCGGCTCCGGTTCGATGTCCAGCACGGTTGCCCCCCGCGCCAGAGGACTTACCCCCGGATCGAAGAGCAGCCCTTCCCTTCCGGCGATATCGAGAATGGGAAGATCGGAGACGCAGACCAAGGCTCGGGCGGTCCGGCGGGCCGCCATGCGGAATCGGGCCGAGGACGGGGTCCCGCGTTCATCGGGGACGGTCAGTGCGGCTCGGAGCAGGTCAACCAATCCCATGTGCACGCTCCCGGAAGGAATGGGGACCGACTGTCAGCCGTCCGGTAAGTTCCCTCGCCCGCATTTCCCAGTCGAAGTTCCGCTCCACTCGTTCCCGGCCTCTTCGTCCCATTTGTTTGGCAACATCCGGATTATCGAGCATAAACCGGATGCGGTCCGCCAGCGCGTGGGGGTCTGACGGATCCACGAGGAACCCCGTTTGATTATCGAGAACTGCCGCAGCGGTTCCACCGGAGGCTCCGGCGATGGCGGGTTTGCCGCAGGCCGCGGCCTCGATGAACGATATGCCGAACCCCTCGATGGAGTCGGTTACCTCCGGGACCTCCCGGTTTGGCATGACATAGAGGTTCGCGAGCCGGTAATAGTCCGGCAGTTCCTCGCCACTCACCCGACCGGCAAAAATCACCCGCTCCGCAAGACCGTACCCTGCAACCAGCCGCTCCAACCGGTGCCTGTCATCGCCTTCGCCGACGATCATATAGTATATATCGGCATAGTCTTCAAGAAACTTCAGCGCTTTCAGCACAAGATCATGCCCTTTTCGCATGGTCAGACGGGAGACGGTCAGTATTACCGGCCCGCTTTCAATACCATGCCTCCGCGCCAGGGCTTCGGGCCGGGGGCCGGGCGTGAACAGCTCCGTATCCACACCGGGCAGAATTTGGACAATCCGTTCCCGGGGTATGCCGAAATCGAGAAATTCGTTTGTGGTTGACGGGCTATTGGTTACCAGGAACCGGCATCCCCGGACAAGACAACCCACCAGCCGCTCCTCCATTCGTGACCGGCGGTACGCCGCGGTGGTTTCGCCCCCGTAAAGCCAGAGATAGCAGGGAATGCCCAAAACCCGCTGCAACAGGTATCCGGCCGGACCGCAGGAAAGGATCTGGCCGGCATGAATTTCCCGGACACCCCGAAAAAGGACCAGAAAAAGCGTATAAAGCGCCATGACCGCTGACGACACAAGTCGTCCCGCGTTGCCCGTGAAAAGAACGGGGAACCGTATTACCGGCCGTTTTGACCGCCGGTCAAAATCTCTCCAGCCCGGAGTCCGGGGAGCGAGAACAAACATGCGGTCCGGAGGGAAGAATTTCCAAAGGTGATGAAACACCATGGAAATTCCCCCGGGGACCGGCGGATAATCATTGGTGAGCAGAATTGATCGCCGCATGGTTTCGCCGGCCTGTGCCGGTCCGTGTTATTCGGCGCAGAAGCCGCCGTCATCCAGTGCCGTCCGCACCGTCTCGGTCAGGCTCCGAATGGTGAATGGTTTGAGAAGAATGGGAAGTTCTCCCAGGTCGGCGGTCTGGTCACAGGCGCTCTGACGGTCGAAACCCGTGGTGAGAATAACCCTCGGTGCGGGCCCGGAGCGCCGAATCTTGCGCAGCACCTCGTCTCCCGAAAGCGTCGGCATGATCATGTCTATGATCACAAGGTTGATGCTCTCCCGCTCGCGCAGGAACAGTTCGAGTCCCGTATCGCCGTCAGAAGCGAGCAGCACGGTGTATCCCTGACGCTCCAGAATCGCCCGGCCGAACCCGCGCACGAGCTCGTCGTCGTCCATGAAGAGAATGGTTTCCGTGCCGCAGGGCAGGTCTCTCGATATCCGCTCGGTCATGGTATGCTCTCCGGATGGTGCCGCCGGAAGAAGAACGGTGAATTTCGAACCTTTTTCCGCACAGGTGGATACTTCGATTCGTCCACCCTGCTCCTCGATCAAATTGCGGGCTGAAGCCAATCCGATACCGGCGCCCCCCCGGTTTTCCCGGGTGGTAAAGAACGGTTCGAAAAGACGGCGGCGGACCTCGCCGGAAATGCCGGTTCCCGAATCGGAAACCGATATGGCCAACCGGGGAGCTTCCCCGGAATCTTCACCATTTTCCATGCGGGGCGTCGCGGGCCCTGCCTCGATCACAATACGATGCGTCCGGAGTTCTCTGGAGGTGTGGCAGGCTTCGGATACCGCGTTCCAGGCATTCATGCAGAGCGTGAGCAGGGCAAGATGGAGCGACGCGGCATCGGCCTGAATTGGGCACAGAGGACTGTGCTTCACGACATCGACGGCGACCCGGGGATCGGTCAGGGAACGGAAAAGTTCAATCGTTTCATCAATCAGGGGCTCCGGGTCGATCACCGACGGAGTGGTATGCGCGCCGCGAGCCAGATCCATGAGCTTTCCCGTGAAAGTCGCGGCGCGGTCCGTGGCCCTTTCCGCGATTTTCAGTGCGGGGAGGATTGCGGGAGGCGCATCAAGCGCGGCCACGTTCAGGTTGCCGAGGATTCCGGAAAGGAGGCTGTTCAGGTGATGGGAGATTCCCGTTGTCGCCATGCCCAAAGCAACAAGCCGCTCGTCCGGGCGGGCAGTGGAAAAACTCGACGGAGCCGGCCCGCCTGGTGTCAGGAACACAACGGTCTCCTCCGGCTGGACCTGGCATACCCGTATGGTGACGTGAAACCGGGATCCTTCAGCCTGGTTTTGACAGGTTCCCCGAAAATCTCCGGAATTCCCGTGCAGGGCCAGAATGCGTTTTCCCGTTTCTTCGTCAAAAAGAGATTCTATCCGGATTCCCGTGGAAGCATCGGCGGGAACACCGGCCAGACGGCGGAATGCGTCGTTGCAGAAAGAGAGCATGCCATCCGGCGCCACCACGAAGGCCGGACTGGGGCAAGCGTTCACGAAGGACCGGAATCCGCCGTCGTGCGCTGCCGGACGGGAAGAATCGCCGTAGGCCGAAGTATCGGAATGATGGTTGGAGCCGGTGCGGTTCACATGCATGGGTTCTCCCGCAAAGGGTACGAATTCCCCTTCGGCCGGAGCCGGAAGGAAAGCATGGAAAAGAGTCGCTCAACGTGTTGGGGAACGTAAATGACTGCCCAGTGTAGCGGAATATAGCGACCACCGGAGCGAAATTCAACAACGATTCGGTCTTTTCCCGGGATGTGACGGCGATAATTAGCAAGAACAAATGATACAATAATGTATAACATGCTGATTTGATATATCTTACCGGTACTTGGTGCGCTGGCCTGTTTTTTTCTAAATGGAAAAAATGTCACGCCCGAGAGTAAACAGTGGACTTTATGTTCGTTATCCATGTGGGAGCCGGCCGCACACCGGAAGGGGGATGCGGTGCTCCATTTTTGCATCAATCGACGGTACTGTGTCCGGTGGTTTTCTTGCGGGAAGGGTCTTTGTATCCTGTATCGGTCTGTACACGGTCTGCATGGAGCGGTTCGCGAACCAGCCGGTTCAATGTACTGTTGCCTGCTGTCTCTGTGGTCGTTTTTACGACTTGTCGCGAACCATTCCCCTCGTTCCGCGTCTTTTGGATACGCGAACGGTATGGGTGAGGACGGCGTCGGCATACTGTGCGGTTGACAGCGGGCTTCCGGTTGCGTAGTTTACCGGTTTGGCCCGGCAAATGGATGAGACGGCGTAATGGTTGGGTCAGCACAGTCACTCTGTCGCCCCGGCGATATCTCCCGTGTCAGGGAGATACAAGAGAAGTACAGCCGCGTTCCGGAACCGGCTGCTGAACATACCCGACACCCATTATGGATAACTGTCCATGGTGGGTGAGCCACGGGTGGGGGCTCATGGCCGGAAGCAGATGGCCGAGATGTGGAGGATGCTGTAGATGAATCGGTTCGATGTCATCGTGGTCGGCGCGGGGCATGCCGGTTGCGAGGCGGCGCTGGCGGCGGCCCGCATGGGGTGCCGGACGCTTCTGCTCACCATGAATCTGGACACCATCGGGCATATGCCCTGCTCCCCGTCGGTGGGTGGGCTGGGCAAAAGTCATCTGGTAAAGGAAGTTGACGCGTTGGGCGGTGAAATGGGAAAGATCGCCGACCGCACCGCCATCCAGTATCGCATTCTCAACACGAGCAAGGGGCCCGCGGTGCAGGGGACCCGTACCCAGAACGACAAGTTCCGGTACCGTTTTGAGATGAAACGCGTGGTAGAGCACCAGGCCGGACTGTCCGTGCGCCAGTCGCAGGTCGAGGACCTGATCATGGAAGATGGAGCGGTTGCCGGGGTGCGGGATGCGGTCGGAGCGGAATTTCTGGCTCCAGCGGTGGTGCTCACCGCGGGGACGTTTCTCCACGGCCTGGTGCACATCGGCAGTTGTCACATTCCCTCCGGTCGTGCGGGAGAGTTCCCCGCCGACGGGCTTGCTGACTGCCTGGCCCGTTTGGGGCTTCGCTTGGGACGTTTCAAGACGGGGACCCCCATGCGGGTGCGGCGAAGTACCATCGATTTTTCACGGTTCACCGAGCAACCCGGAGAGACGCCGCGGCCCTTTTCACTTTTCACCGGGAATGTTCCCCTGCCGCAGCTCTCCTGTTACCTGGGGCGAACCACGGAACGGACTCACGCCATAATCCGTGAAAACCTGGAGCGCTCCGCACTGTACAGCGGAGCCATCACCGGAACTCCCGCCCGGTACTGCCCCTCCATCGAGGACAAGATTGTGAAGTTCCCCGATCACGAGTCCCACCATGTCATCCTGGAGCCGGAGGGACTGGATACCGAGGAGATATATGTCGGGGGGACAGGAAATTCCCTGCCGTATGAGGTCCAGCTTGAGCTGCTCCATTCCATTCCCGGGCTGGAATCGGCCGAAATCATGCGTCCCGGCTATGCCATCGAATACGATTACGTTTTTCCCACCCAACTGTGGCCCACCCTGGAAGCCAAGCTGGTGCTGGGACTCTGGCTGGCCGGACAGGTGAACGGCACCTCCGGATACGAGGAGGCCGCCGCCCAGGGGTTCTGGGCCGGAGTGAACGCCGCGCTCCGGGTGCAGCGTCGTCCGCCGTTTATCCTGGATCGCTCCGAAGGCTACATGGGCGTCATGATCGACGACCTTGTGACCCGCGGCACGGAAGAACCGTACCGGGTGTTTACCTCACGCGCCGAGTACCGACTCCTCTTTCGGGAGGACAACGCCGACCTCCGTCTTCTGGAGAAGGGGTACGAACTGGGGCTCCACACCCGGGAAATCCGCGACTCGCTCCGGGAAAAGCAGCGGCTCATTACGGGAGAGCTGGATCGTCTCGGGCGGGTCCGGGTGAAACCATCCCCGGAAGTGAATGGGCTTCTCGCCGAGCGGGGTGCGACCACTCTGGAACAGTCCGTCTCCCTGGCCCAGTTCCTCAAGCGTCCGGAAATCGTGTACGGCGATATTCTGTCCGTGGATGAAACTGCGCCGGAGCTTCCCTCCGATGTGCGCCGTCAGGTGGAAATCGAGTGCAAGTACGAAGGCTATCTCGCTCGTCAGGAGGCAGAAGTCCGCAAGTTCAGGGACCTGGAGCGTATCCGTATTCCCGGGGATCTGGATTATTCTCTTGTGCCGGGGCTTTCCAATGAAATCCGGGGAAAACTAATGGACATCCGGCCCGCCAGTCTCGGCCAGGCTACGCGTATCCCCGGCATGACTCCCGCCGCGATTTCGGTCCTCATGGTGTATCTCCGCAGGGGACGCGGAACGGTGACGGATGATGTTCCTCCCGCCTGAACCGGCATGGGTTTCGGGGGGAACGAGATGACCGCATCTCCCCGAAAGCCCAACCTGCCCCAGAAAAGAACCATGGCGCCAGCGGCCCCCAATGCCCAAGTCCGGCTCAGCCCGTCTTTTCCCTTAACTTTGTGCTGGTTTTCTTCTTTGCCCACTTCTCTCTGTGTCCTTCGCTCTCGTTTGCCCACACGAATCAGCGAGAACCCCGGAATCTCAACTGGCTCAGCCCGTAACCCGCATGTTCCCGGTTGGGATTAACGGGCGGCGCGAAAGCCGGGATCGGCAGATATTCGTTTGAATATTCCTTTCCTTCGGGCTTCCGTTTGTTTATCTTTGCGGCGACATCGAAATACCCGTCGCCGGTGTTGCCGGAGCCGTGATTCCGCCAATGCCGGGTATTTCCGGAACCCTGAACGGAGGTATCGTGAACCACATGCTGAAAAGCCGCACGATCGCAGTCATTGCCATTCTTCTTGTCACCGGCGGCCTGCTCGCCGAAACCCAGCGGTCGAAAACGGCGACCGCGTCCGGCAAGCCATTCTTCCCCAAACTCGGCAATTACGCCGATCTCTACCTGCGCGGGTCCTATGACATCCTGCACATGGTGAAAATCCGTGAAATGGGCAAAGTGGGGGCGGCCGCCAAAATCGCCGCCCAGCGCAAGCTTGCCGGCGGAACCATCTACTCCCATATCTCCACTCCGCATATCATGTACGCCGGAGCGTGCGACGAGAACGCACCGGGAAACCCCAACATCGCTCCCGACTACAGCACCCACAGCCCGCTGCACGGCAAAGTTCCGGCCCTGGGCGCGGGCGACTTTCTCATGATTTCCGATCCGGGCTTCCAGGACAGGCGGAAGCGGGGCTGCTTCATCCTCGGCATCGGCTATCCGATGTCCACCAACCGGTATTCTCCGCCCCAGTACAATGACCATCCCCAGGCCGCCATGGAAACCCAGACGGACATGATGATCTACACCTGGGGACCGAAAGAGGACGGGCTGGTCACGCCGCGGCTCACCCCGCACCTGAAAATCTGTCCCACCAGTCCCATGACCGTACTCGGCTACTGGATCGTGACCGCCCAGATCGCCAGCAATCTCGCCCACCAGGACACCTCCGGAACATTCGAGGCCGCGGAAACATATCTTGATACCCTCATGAACCGTCTCCAGGTCTTCCATGAGCGGTATCTCGGCGATGTGAACGTCATTGGCAGGCAGATGGCGGAAAAAATCCTCTCCGGTGGCAAGCTCTATCCCTGGAGCACCCGTTGGGAGTTCTACCAGGAAGCCGCCGGAACCGCCGGAAGTCTCATGGGCATCTATCCCAATCATCCCGACGGGTTCTATACCGGCCCCGGCCCCATGAATCCGCCCGCGTTCAATCCCGAGGACCTCACCCCGAAGGATGTGGTGATTCTCGCCGCGACGGCGAACACCCCCAGGGAAGAGTTGGAAATGGCGAAACGGATCAAGGCCAAAGGCGCCATGCTGGTGGGCATTTTCCCCTTCAAGCGGGAAGACGGATTCTCCACCGCGCCGCTCCGAAAACTCTGCGACTGGAGCCTGGACAACTTCTCCGGCGACCATTACGGCGTCCTGTCCGTTCCCGGGTACGACACCAAGATCATCCCCACCATGGCGCTCATGAACAACTACGCATGGTGGGCGATTGTCGGCGCGTACGTTCAGGCCATGGAAGACCGGAACGTGGCTCCCTACTACTGGATGAGCTGGCATGTTCCCCACGGAAAAGCCTACACCGATTCCATCCATCCGTATTTCATGAAGCGGGGATACTGAGTCGCTGCCCGCATGACCGGCCGTGCCCCGGGTGAATGGAATGGGGAGCGGCGCTGAAACAACGGGGGTGTACCGTTCGCGGTACGCCCCCGTTCCGCTGGAGCGCGGCACGGGCAGTCCCGGGGGCAATGAACGCAGGGGAAATGCACAAAGTACACTGTTGTGTAGGTCGGTTGTATGTCGGATTGTGGCTATGGCAAAAACCACCGGTAAATACAGTCCGTACCGGGTGTACTGGAGCACTCGGACAGTTTTCTGTTGACTTCCCCTTCCAGCATGATTTATTACTATATCTATCCTGCTCTGCATCCGGAGTCACAGAATGCCCAGCCGGATATACGGCACGCTGGTTCGTGGGCCGCATGCATGGCGATGCCGTTTCGACGGCTGTCCTCGCAACAAAACGGAAACCTGGAGAATACGATGATCAAGGGAACTCCTTCGCGGAGAGCCGTCCTCAAGACCGGCGTCGCGGCTTTCACGGCGGGCGGAGCGCTTGCGCCGCAGGCATTCGCCGCTCCCAAAATGCCCGGAGAGACACGGGTGCTTCTGCTGGTGGGCGATTACTGGCACAACGGGGTTGCCCAGGAATCACACTGGCGCGGAGTGCTCGGGCCGACCGGTTGGCGTCTGCTCTTCGCCCAGTCCAGCCAGTTTGTTACCCCGGAAGCCATCGCGAAAGCCGACCTGTTTATTTCGGCTCGGTATGCCGGACCGGACTCGCTGGGGTTCACCCCGGATGGAGTCGTGGAAGACCGTCCCACTCCCGCGCCCTGGATGACCGATGCGCAGGAGGCCGCGCTTGCCTCGAATGTCCGGCGCGGCATGGGGTTGCTCAACATGCATTGCTCCATCTGGAATCCGGAGCGGAAGCAGTACATGGCGCTTCTGGGGGTGGAGAAGCCCATCATGCACGGCCCGGTGCAGCGGGTGAAAATCCACGATATCAATCCGGCCCACCCCATAACGAAGGGAATCCGCGACTTCGAGATTGGTCTTGATGAGAACTTCGGATCGGAACTGACTCCGGGGAAGTCCACGCTTCTCTACAAGTCCACCGGCATGCAGGACAACCGTACGGATAATGCCGCGTGGTGCCGGGAGGAAGGGAAAGGACGTGTGGTGTCCCTGCTTTTCGGCCACGTTCCCCAGCCGTTCCACCGTCCGGAGGTCAAGACGTTCATGTGGCGCGCCGCGCACTGGGCCATGGGCAGGGATGTTCCGGATTCGGATTTCAAGCTGGGGTACTGACCGGCAAGCAGAACATCGGGCCGGAGGACACGGATGAATGATCCGGTCCGCGCCGGGCATGACCGCTGGACGTGTTGTGGTGGGATGTGCTGAATTATTGTGACGACAATGACAAAGGAGGGAATCATGGACGAAAAACAGGTCTGCACCGGGGACCACAGCTGCCATCTGTGCGTTCTGACCGCCAAGCAGCCCATCGAGGATATCATCCCGCTGGTGGATAACCCCCAGTTTATCTGCTTCAATTGCGGGCGGGCCGCCAACAGCCGTGAGAATCTTTGCAATCCGCAGCCCCTGTATTGAAACGGCGGTATGTGAAACCGCGCCGACTGCATCAACCAGGAGAATAAGATCATGGATAATGCCGCTGTCTGCACCGGGGATCACCAGGCGCACCTGTGTTTCCTGGGCGCCACAATGTCTACCTATGACCGTCTCGATGACGTGAAGCCGCTCGTTCGCAACCCGCAGTTCATCTGCCGGAACTGCGGACGGGTCGCGGCTTGCGCCGAAAATCTCTGCAATCCGGCTCCGCTGAAGGGATAACCGGCCGCTTGGGCAGTGGGGTGCATTGCATGCACCCCACTGTCGGTTTACACCGGGTTTGCCGGTGTATGCCTTTCTTTTTTTGGTATCGGGCTTGGCCAGAAAACAGGGCCAAATCATGGCGAGCGCAGCCAAGACCCCCTTCCTGTACCCCATTCGTACCAAGGGCGGTATGAATGGGGGCCCCGGGGCCTTACGGCCACCTTCCCCCTGGCAGGGGGCAGGAAAAACACCGCTCATGCGCGTGAGTCTTGCTTGTACTGCTTCGGTTCGTTGCTCACTTAACCCGATAACCGTATTCTTTTTACGGTTTTTCCGCGTATTTTTTCCCCACGTTCCGCGGGTTCTTTTGTCCGTGTCCGGAATTTATTCCGTTTCATGGAAAAATGCATTATTATACAAAATATACGGGTATCGGGCTGAGTCTGCGCGGTATTTCGGCACCGTGACTTCTGTCTCTCCCACTTTACGGCCCGAACAGTTCTGCTACGTTGCATAACCCTTCCGCGTCGTTCCTGGAGTTTTTCATGGCTGAATCCGTGCACGATTTCGACGGGCATGTACTTATTGTCGGCGCTTCCGCGGCGGGAGTTTTCGCGGCAAAGGAAATCCGCAAGGTCAACCGGTCCGCCCGGGTCACCCTCCTTTCCGAAGAACCGCACCTGCCATATTACCGTCCTCTGCTCACCCGCCGGATCGCCGACGAATCGGTGGAGTCGAGCCCCGCCTTTCGCCTCAACCGTGAAGAGTGGTACCGGGAAAACGATATTGCGCTCACACTCGGGGAAAAGGTTGTCCGGGTTCTTCCGGAAGAGCGTAAGGCGGTCACTGACCGAAACCGTGAAATTGTCTGGGATCGACTCATTCTCGCCAGTGGATCGCGTCCCTTTGTGCCGGTTCCCGGCGCGCTGGCCAAGAAGAACGTTTTTGCCATTCGTACGCTCGATGACGCGCGGGCGGTTCATGTGGCCCAGCAGCATGCCAAGCGGGTTGTCGTAATCGGAGGCGGGCTGCTGGGGCTGGAAGCCGCGGACTCGCTCCTGCGCGCGGGCAAAAAGGTCTTTGTGGTGGAGCTGGCGGATCGCATCCTCCCGATTCAGCTTGATCCCGAAGGTTCGGGTATGTTTGAAACCATCCTGGAACGGGAGCGCTGCCCTCTTTTCCTGGGAGATCTCGCCGAGTCACTGATCGGTGAGGACAGGGTCAGTTCGGTACGACTTAAATCGGGCCGGGAAATCCCAACGGACATGGTGGTCTTTTCCATAGGGGTGCGAGCCAATCTGGACCTGGCCGGGGACTGCGGTGTGACCGTGAACCGGGGTATGCGGGTGAACGAGCGGATGGAAACCGGAGTTCCGGGCATTTTTGCCTGCGGCGATGTGGCCGAGACAGGCACCTTCATCTGTCTTTGGATGCCCGCGGTCCGCCAGGGAGCGGTTGCCGGTCTGAACGCGATCGGAGGAGATGCGGTGTTTTCCGACGAGGATTATCCCGCCTCGATGATTTCTTTCGGTACCATGCTCTTTTCGGTGGGGGATATCGGAAGGCAGGAACCGCTGGGGAACTACATCCAGGAAGAGCGGGTTTTCTCCGACCGGGGGATATACAAGAAGCTCTACTTCCGTCATGGACGCCTGGTGGGAGGAGTGTTTATCGGCGATAACCGGAAGGCCCAGCAGCTCGCCAGGGCTGTTCGGTCCGGCGCCACAAAAGAAGAAGCCGAGCATCTTCTCGAAGATTGAGCGTCAGCCCTCCCGGTTCAGTATTTCCGCTCTCCCCGGGCCTGACCCGGGGATAATCGCACCGCCACAAACCACCTGGCCCTCATCTTTTTATCCGCTCATTCCGTCCAAAGCCCGGGCAGCGGCAAAGACTCCGGAGAGATACCCCGTGTTTCCGTTCACCGGATACACATGGCCGCTCCCTCTGATTTTTTTACTTTCATATTCCACCGCATTCTGTTATAATTGCATTTGCGGTAACAGGCGCATGAACGATCTGGCCTCACCGGAATGGCAACCATTTACCCCTTCCGGGCGTCACCCCTGTGCGGGTGCCGCGATTTCATGTCCCGGTACCGTATCCACGCCATGTTCCGCATGTTCCGTTTTCCGCGATTTTCTTCCGGATAGCCCGATTGACGGCGACAGGGATGCGTTCCGGCCTGTTGCGGTCTGCACATGTCAGTATTCCGCTGGAAGTGGCAGTACAGAGATTTGTTCGAAAGGATGATGCATGACTCCTGTTTACCATGCCCGTTATTCGCCCGAAGCGTTCCGCCACGAAGCGGCTGCGTTGATTCAGGTCATCTCCGGACTGGAAACCCTGGAGGAAGTCCGGTGCACGCTCTTTCAGGAAGTGGGCCGGTATCAGTATGACACCCTGGTTGCCGAACCGGACCGGAAGTCTCATGAAGTGATCGTTGCCCGCGACTGCGCCCGGGCGCTCCGGCAGATTTTCAGCGAACGCTCCGATTCACTGTCCGGGTTCAGTGTTTCGCAGGCGCTCTGGGATATTGCCAGGGATGTTTCCCGTCCGGATCTGACCCCGGGCTTTTTTGCGGAGATGATCTATCTTTTTCGGGGCGTACAGGGTCAATTCCAGACGCAGGTTCTGGATGAGACCTGTGTTCAGGGCGATCTCGCGGGCCGAGAAGCGGCCCTGGCCCGCTCAGAGAATCTCGACCGTATCTGGGATCAGGTCCGTGCGGCGACGGAACGGTACTTCGACGGGCTTTCTCCGGATATCCGAGAGCTTCGCGCTTCCCGGCGCGACCACATCCTCTCCCGCCTGGGAGGTTCGGCGGAGGACTGGACCGACTGGCGCTGGCAGATGCGCAACATCGTCCGGAATCCCGATGAATTGGCCGGGCTGGTCGTGCTCCGTGAAGATGAGCTTGAGGCGGCCCGGGCTGCGGTAAAGGCGGAACTTCCCTTCGGTGTCACTCCGTATTATGCTTCGCTTATGGATGATCACCCCGAAGAAGGCCGCGACCGGGCGGTCCGGGCGCAGGTGCTTCCTCCCTCCGGTTACGTTGCGGAAATGTCCGGCCATACGGGGGACCGCTCGCAATTTTTCGATTTCATGCGCGAGGGCGACACCTCTCCGGTGGACCTGGTTACCCGCCGGTATCCCTCCATTGTCATTCTCAAGCCCTTCAACACCTGTCCCCAGATCTGCGTCTACTGCCAGCGGAACTGGGAAATCAAGGAGCCCATGGCGCCCGGATCCCTGGCGAGCGATGAGGACATCGAGTTCGCCTGCCGCTGGATCGAGGAACACTCCGCCATCACCGAAGTTCTGGTGACCGGGGGGGACCCCCTGGCCATGTCCGACGAGAGCGTCCGGCGCATTCTGGGCCGCGTGGCCCGGATACCGAGCGTTACGGTCATCCGGGTCGGAACCCGTATCCCGGTGACCATGCCCATGCGGATCACCGAGGAACTGGCGGACATTCTGGGCAGTTTACGCAGCCCCGGCGAACGGGAAATCTGCGTCACCACCCACGTAGAGCATCCCTACGAGATCACCCCGGAATTTGTCGAGGCGGTGAACCGTCTCCGGATGCGGGGGATTTCCGTGTTCAATCAGCTCGTGTACACCTTCTTCGTTTCCCGGCGTTTCGAGGCGGCGCGGCTCCGCATGCTGCTCCGCACCTGCGGCGTGGACCCGTACTACACCTTCGCTCCCAAGGGGAAGGAGGAAACCCGCGCCTACCGGGTCCCGCTCGCCCGGTTGCTGCAGGAGCAGAAGGAGGAACTTCGGCTGTTGCCCGGTACGCGCCGTACTGACGAGGTGGTCTACAATGTCCCCGGACTCGGCAAGAATTATCTGCGGGCTGTGCAGCATCGCGATCTCATCTCCGTGCTGCCCGATGGCGCCCGGGTGTACGAGTTCCATCCCTGGGAGAAGAACATCGTCACCTGCAACACATACGTTGGTTCCGATATCCCGATTCTGGAGTACCTGGACCGGCTCCATGAAATAGGCGAGGACCCGGAGGATTATTCGAGCATCTGGTATTATTACTGACGGCGGGCTTGGGGGCGGGCGCACGGGTTCGCACCGGGCGCCCCGCATCGGTGACGCGTATACAAGACTCGCAACCTTCCGGTGAATCATACCTTTCTTTGCCCATGCAAAAGGAGGGCGGCATAATGCCGCCCTCCTTTTGCATGGGCTCGGGAGTTCCGGTCAGGCTGTGCTGCCGAGCCGTTCCGCCTCGCGGGCGATGACCAGTTCCTCGTTGGTGGGGATGACCAGAACCCGCACCCGGGCGCTGTCCTTGCCGATTTCGGTCGGCGTGGATTTTCGGAATGCCACTGGGTTTTTCTCCGGGTCGATTTCAATGCCGAGGAATTCCATGTCGGCGCAGGCCCGTTCGCGGATGATGGGTGAGTTCTCGCCCACTCCGGCGGTGAACACCAGCACGTCCAGCCCGCCGAGCACCGCGGCATATGAGCCGATATACTTCTTGATGCGGTAGCTGTACATGTCGAGAGCCAGCTCGGCCAGTTCGTTGCCTTCCTCGGCCGCCTGTTCGATCTCGCGCATGTCCGGGGAGATGCCGGTGATGCCGAGAACGCCGCTCTTCTTGTTCATGATGGAGTCCATCTCCTCGGGGGAGAGTCCTTCCTTTTTCATGATGTAAAGAGGTGCGGCGCAGTCGATGTCACCGGTCCGGCTGCCCATCACGAGGCCTTCCAGCGGGGTGAAACCCATGGATGTGTCCACCGCCCAGCCGTTCTTGACCGCATCGATGGAGGCGCCGTTGCCGAGATGGCAGGTAATGATTTTCAGGTCCTCGACCGGACGGCCGATGATTTCCGCCGCCTTGTGCGAGACGTAGTAGTGGGAGGTGCCGTGGAATCCGTACCGCCGAAGGCCGTACTTTTCGTAGTAGTGGCGGGGAAGCGCGTACATGAATGCTTTGGCGGGCATCTTGGCATGGAAGAAGGTGTCGAAAACGATTACCTGCGGTGTATCGGGCATGGCGGAAATGCAGGCTTCGATCCCGAGGAGGTGCGCCGGGTTGTGGAGCGGTGCGATATCGAGGATGCTTCGGAGCTTTTCCAGCACCTGGTCGTTGGCCACAACCGGCTGAATGAGGTCGGGACCTCCGTTGACGAAGCGGTGTCCGACCGCTCCGATTTCGGAGAGGCTTCCGAGCACTCCGTTTTCACCGACCAGGCCGGCGAGCACATGTTTGATGGCGATGGAGTGATTCTTCACCGGCAGGGTCAGTTTGACCTTTTGCCCATTGGCCGGGGCATGGGTAAAAATGGCATCCTCGAAACCGATGCGTTCGACCAGTCCTTTGGCAAGTACCGCCTCGTCCTCCGTGTCCATGAGCTGGTATTTCACTGACGAGCTGCCGCAGTTGATGACCAGGACCTTCAAATCCCACCTCCAATAATGGAAATCGTCCGGGGAACAGTTTCCTCCGGGCAGAAATGGATGCAACCGTTTTAGGTATGGTTCCTATCGAATCGTCAAGCCTGTAATAGATGGTTTTGTAAGATACTACAATCCGGAGCAAAGGGAAAATCTTTTTGCCGGGGAGGGGTATTTTACCCGTGGAACGGGCGTGCCGCGGCAGTCCGGCGCATTGTTTCGCCGGGGCGGGAAAACACCGCTCCGGTGGTGCTTCCGGAGGGGCCGAAGGTTTTCCCGGAGAAGAATCCGATGAAACAAACACCCCCTCCGGGCGTTCAAGGAACGGTGGGAAAACGGCGGGAGGCGCGCGCTCTTGTCGAACTTCCGTCCGGTTGCCGTGGCAGGGCGGATGGGGAGTGGAAGTAGACGATTTTTTGTGCTTGACTCCACCCGGGGGAAGTGAGTATATTTAGTAATTCATTGGAATTATTGTATTGGGCTCCGGCAACTATCGGAGCCGTCCCGTGTGAACAGGAGATTGTGATGAAAAAGGGAATCCATCCGGCTTACAACGAGGTCACCATTACGTGCGGGTGCGGGAGCACGGTGAAGACCCGTTCTACCGGAAAAGATATCGCGGTGGAAATCTGCTCGGTATGCCATCCTTTCTATTCCGGCAAGCAGAAAATTCTGGATGCCGGAGGAAGAGTGGAACGTTTTCGCAAAAAGTATGGTCTCAAGGATGAATCCGCCGAGCAGTAGACCTTTTAACCGCACACGCGACAAGAGGCCTTTCCGTTCCGACGGATTGGCCTCATTTTTTTACCGATGCGCTCTCCGGCGCGTCAAATCAGCACACCGGCGGCTTCGCCGGTACAACGTGGAGGTTGATTGAACGAACACGAGCGTACCGCTCCGGAAAAACAGGACGAGCGGTTTATTGATATGAGCGTCGGCGGGCAGGCCGTGATAGAGGGGGTCATGATGCGCTCCCCGCACGCCATAGCGACAGCCGTGCGGCTCCCCGACGGGAGTATTGAACTCCGGAAGCGGGAATACAAGTCCTTTATACAGCGATACCCCTTTCTGAATGTCCCGATTATACGGGGCGCGGTGAATTTTTTCGAGATGCTGGGAATCGGGGTGGACACCCTGAACTGGTCCGCGGATGTGCAGATGAAACACGTGGACCCTGTCGCTCTCGACAAGAAGTCCAAACATTCCGCCATGAACACCATAATGCTCTGGGGTTCGGTGGTGTGCGCTCTTCTGTTCGGGATGGGCCTCTTTTTCGCCCTGCCGATTTTTATCGCTACGATCTCCGGGTTGACCAAAGGAGCGCTCCTTTTCAATCTGGAAGCGGGAATGATCCGGCTGGGAATATTTTTTCTCTACATCCTGCTCATCTCCCGCATGCCGGACATCAAGCGGGTGTTCCGGTATCATGGCGCGGAGCACATGAGCATCTTCGCTTTTGAAGCCTCGGATACCCTGAGTGTGGAGTCGGCGAGGGACAAGAGCCGGTTCCATCCGCGGTGCGGCACTTCATTCATCCTGATCGTTTCCATGTTCAGCATCGTGCTGTTCGGGATTGCCGACTCGCTGTTCCCGATAGTGTTCGGGCATATGCAGAGTTTTCCGGAACGTCTGATCACCCATCTGGCGCTGCTGCCCTTCGTGGCGGGAAGTTCCTATGAGTTGCTCAAGCTTTCCGGCCGCTTTCGAACGAACGGCCTGGTCCGGCTGCTCATCGCCCCCGGGTTGTGGCTCCAGAACATGACCACTGCCGAACCGGACGACCAGATGATCGAAGTAGCCCTCTGTGCCCTGAAGGCCGCCCTCGGGCGGGAGGAGGCCGCGGAGGCATGAACATCCTTGCCAACTTCCGGAAAATTCACGATCTTTATGAAGAGCTGGGGCGGGAACTGGCGTCACCCGAGGTCATCGGCAATCCGGCACGGATGACCCGGGTGGCCAGGGAACGGGCGGAACTGGAGCCGAAAATCCAGGCCTTCGAACGCTACATGACGCTTTCCCGTCAGATCGAAGACGCCCGCGATCTTGCCCGTCAGGAAACCGACCCGGAAATGATCGAGATGGCCCGGGACGAGGTCGGGGATATCGAACGGGAACTGGAAGCGCTGGAACAAAAGCTCCGGGTCATGATCCTTCCCCCCGACCCGCTGGATGGCAAGAGTATCATTATGGAAATCCGTGCCGGGACCGGCGGCGAGGAAGCCGCTCTCTTTGCCGGAAGTCTCTACCGCATGTACGCCCACTATGCCGACCGTAAGGGCTGGACCACCGAGGTGCTTTCTTCAGCGCCTTCCGAACGCGGCGGCTTCAAGGAAGTGATCTTCTCCATTTCGGGTTCCGACGTCTATTCCCATCTCAAGTACGAGAGCGGGGTGCACCGGGTACAGCGTGTCCCGGAAACCGAAGCATCCGGGCGGATCCACACCTCCGCGGCTTCCGTGGTGGTGATGCCCGAGGCCGAGGACGTGAACGTGGCCATCAACCCGGCCGACCTGAAAATTGACGTCTACCGGTCCAGCGGACCCGGCGGGCAGAGCGTGAACACGACCGACTCGGCGGTACGGGTCACCCATATCCCGACCGGGCTGGTGGTCACCTGCCAGGACGAGAAGAGCCAGTTGAAAAACAAGGCCAAGGCGCTCAAGGTGCTCCGCGCCCGTCTGCTCGACCGGGCCATGACCGAACAGCAGAATGCCCGGAGCGCCACCCGGCGTTCGATGGTGGGGAGCGGAGACCGGTCGGCCAAAATCCGGACCTACAATTTCCCGCAGAACCGGGTGACCGATCACCGGATCAACCTGACCCTGCACCGGCTCGATGGAGTGCTGGCGGGGGATATGGACGACCTCATCGAGGCGGCGCGGATGGAAGACCAGCGGAGCGCCCTGGAGGAACAGGCCCGGGAATCGGTCCAGGGGTATGACTGAGAAGCCTGAACGCGTGATTGACCTCATCAATGTCGCCACGGAACACCTGCACGAGCGGGGATTCGAGAACGCCCGCCTGGAGGTGGAGTATATGCTCGGCAGTGTACTGGGGTTGAGCCGGATGCAACTCTATCTGGCCTACGACCGTCCGGTTGCCGAGGAGGAAAGGGAGCGGTTTCGCGCCCTGTATCGCCGTCGCCTGGCCCGGGAACCCCTCCAGCATATTGTCGGAGAGACCGGGTTTCGCGACGTGGTTCTCAAGACGGATCGTCGGGCGCTGATCCCCCGTCCCGAAACCGAACTTCTCGTGGCAATCGCGGTGGAGTTCCTCCGGAAGCGGGAGCAGCCTCTCGTTGCAGACCTGGGGGCCGGGACCGGCGCCATCGCCCTGAGCGTGGCCGACGAAATACCCGAGGCGCGTGTTGTGGCGGTGGACATTTCGGACGATGCCCTGCTGCTCGCGGAGCAGAACGCCCGACGGCTCGGGCTGGAGGGGGCGGTGACGCTCGTCTCCGGGGACATGCTCGCCGCGCTGGAGGGCCGGGGTCCTTTCGACGCCATTCTTTCCAATCCGCCCTACATCCGGAGCGGAGACATCGAAACTCTCCAGCCAGAGGTGCGGGACCACGAGCCGAGGATCGCCCTGGACGGCGGCCCGGACGGTATGGACATTCTGCGGCGGATCATTGACGGCGCGCACCGTTATCTCGTTTCCGGGGGATTGCTCGCCCTGGAGTTCGGCGCGGGGCAGGGTGAATCCCTGAAACGGTTCGCGGAGGAAACGGGTTGCTATTCCGGGGTGGAGGTCGTGTACGACCTGGCCGGGAAGGACCGGGTCCTGAAGGCCCTGCGGGGGTGAAACACCGAACCGTGGAACGAGAAAAATCATCATAATTCCTGCACCGTTCGCATAGACGCAAATGAAAAGACAAGAGGGGAAGAAAATAAGGGTTTACTACGGAGAGTACGGAGAAATGACTGAACCGTGTTTTCCGGAATACAAGTCTGGACGGGATCTGAAACGAACGGCGGCAGCAGGCTCTGCCCGGGGCGATTATGTCATTGATGGCGTCCCGTTTGTTCCGCCCCGTGCATCACCGGTTCACCCGTTTCTTCCTTTGGGCTTTGGATTATGGACTTTGGGCTGCTTTTTCCCTTTGGCACTTTCTTACACAGGAGACCAGGATGCGTGTATATTCCCTTTCCCGGGACGACGAAGATTTTCTGGGATTCGAGGATGGCGGCGAACTGCTTGACCTGACACGGGCGATCGCCATGTACGAGACCTCCCGGGATGCGTTTTTCGGTGAAGTGTACCGTGACATGGAAGAGCTGATCTGGGATAATCTCTTCACCCTGAACTATCTCGGGGAAGTCATGGAGTTCGTCGGCAAACACGGACTGGCCGGAGATCTTGCGGTGGGAGGAGAGTGCGAAACAAATGCACCGCTCTACCCCGGAAAGATCATTGCGCTGGGACGCAATTATCACAATCATATAAAGGAACTTGACCACGATGTGCCGGACTCCCCGGTGCTCTTCGGGAAGTGGCCTTCGGCGGTGATCGGGCATAACAGCCCCATCGTCAAACCGGACTGGATCGGCAACATGAGCTACGAAGCCGAACTGGCGTTCGTTATCGGAGAAACCGCGAAGAATGTGCCCGCCGCCGAGGCAATGCGGTATATCGCCGGGTACACCTGCCTGAACGATGTGACCGCCCGTGACCTTCAGAAGGAAGACCTCGCAAAGTCGCTGCCCTGGATGCCCACGAAAAATTTTGACACCTTCGCCCCCATGGGTCCTTGCGTGCTTCTGGCCGGAGCGGTCCGCGAGCCGGTGGAAATAGGGGTCCAGAGCCGGGTGAACGGAGTTTTGAAGCAGGACGGCAACACCCGGGACCAGATTTTCAGCATTCCGACGGTAATTGAATATATCACCAGGATCATGACTCTGGAGCCCGGGGATGTGGTCTCGACTGGCACCCCGGAAGGAGTGGGGTACATCGAGCCGGGTGATGTGGTGGAAGTAACGTGTACGGGGATCGGTACTCTTTCGAATCCCGTTCGAGAGCCGTAACGGCTCCAAGATAGAAGGCGGAGGTTTATATGGACAGTAGAAGACAGCGGAAAATCCTCTTCCTGAACATGGGCTTGGCAGCCATTCTGGTCAGCCTGATTCTGTTCGTCATGGAAGTGAACGGGGCGGCTTCGGTGCCTTCGCTCGGGGAGACCGGCAACGGGTTCGACCTGTTCTCGAAGGTGTACCAGCGGGTGCTCACCAGCTACTACCGGGAAACCGATCCCTGGGATCTCTCCAAGGAAGCGGTGCGGGGAATCCTGAAGACACTGGATCCCTATTCCGACTTTTTCGATCCCCGGGATTTCAAACAGCTTCAGGATGAGACCCGCGGCGAGTTCGGCGGGCTCGGCATCGAAATACAGGTTCCGCCCGGGAAGGAGCATCCCCAGGTCATGGCCCATCCCATGGCGGACACGCCCGCGGAAAAAGCCGTGCTCCGCGCCGGTGACGTGATCATCGAGATTGACGGCGAGAGCACCAAGGGCTGGGATATCACCGAAGTTGTGGGCAAACTCCGCGGGAAGCCGGGGTCGCAGGTTTCGATAAAGATCCGCCGGGGATCAAGTGAAGAGCCCATTGACAAGGTGATCGTCCGGGCCATCATTCCCCTGCACAATGTGCTGTTCGCCGGGGAAATCGAGGAGGGAATCGGGTACATCAAGCTCGCCCGGTTCAACCAGGGCGCTTCGGAGGAGATGGACGCCGCCATCAAAGAGCTTCAGGAGGCCAAGGTCAGGGGAATCATCCTCGATCTCCGCAATAATCCGGGTGGTTTGCTGATTTCGGCGCAGCGGGTTTCCAACAAGTTCCTCGGGCGGGGCACCATCATTGTCCGGACCCGCGGGCGGGATCAGAGTTCAGAGGAACTGCTCAAGGCGGATGGTGTCGCCAAGGTGCCGGAGCTGCCGCTGGTGGTGCTGGTGAACGAGGGAAGCGCCTCGGCCTCCGAAATTGTCGCGGGGGCCATCCAGGACCATGACCGTGGCGTGATTATCGGTGAAACCTCCTTCGGCAAGGGCTCCGTGCAGACCGTTTTCGAGGACATGCCGGAAGGTACCGGTCTCAAGCTGACCACCGCGCTCTACTATACTCCCTCGGGCCGGAGCATCCACAAGGAACGGAAGCTCGAGGACCTGATGCTTTCCTCCACGGGCGAGGAAGCCATCGAGGATGAGGCTTCGGCCAAGGCCCAAGAGGACAGTCTGAAAAACCGCCCGAAGTTTTTAACGGACAACAAGCGGGTGGTCTATGGCGGCGGTGGAATCAATCCGGATCTGGTGGTCAAGGAGCAGCCGGTGGGCAACTTTGTGGCCCAGCTTTTCGCTCAGAGCATGTTTTATGAATTCGCGGTCAAGTATGCCGACCGGAATGAGAACCTCTCCAGGGATTTCCGGGTTGATGAGGCGCTGCTGAACGAGTTCAAGACCTTTGTTGATTCAAACAAGAATTTCGAGTATCGTATTCCGGGGAAGGCGAGCCTGGACAAATTCCGGGAAGCGGTCAAACGTGAGGAGTACGACGCTGGTATCCTTGCGCTGGCCGACAGTCTGGAGCAGGTGGTCGACCGTCAGCGGGATAATGACTTCTGGCGTCATCAGGATGCCATCAAGCGCATCCTGAAGCGGGAAATCGCCTCCGCCAAGTTCGGGTCGGCGGAACGTACCATCGCTTCCAAGGAATGGGATGTCCAACTGCAGAAAGGCATCGAGGTTCTGAACAATCCGCAGACCTACGGTTCGATTCTGTCGCCCAACGGAGTCAGGACCGGACTGAAGCGGTAACCGGAAGTTTTCTCCGGGCCGGCAACGAATCCAAAAAATCAACGCACCGCGGAAACGGGGAAAGCTCCTCCGCGGTGCGTCTGTTTTTGGGGCGGTCGGCAGAAAAATCGAAATGACGGTTGCGCTGATAAGAAAAAAGTGTATTCTTACCTGTTAAAATCCATTGCAGGGATATGATGCCGTTTCGGCCAGGGGTTAACCCGGGTATCGGCTTGGGTCGGCCGGGGAGGGGGAAATATGCGTTTTCGCCCCAATCCCCTAACCGTTTTGCCGGTTCATGGCCGGTATCGGTGTGCGGGATTTTCTGGCGGTAATAGCCCCATCGCGGGAATCAACCGAGAACGATCATTTTCCCGACGGCTCCGGCCGGAACGACAGAAATCTTCTCCGCGGGAGGAGAAAAAAGAGGAGAAGGGATATGACGGGAACATATTTTCTGGTACTCCTCCTGGCGGGGGGGATCGCGGGACTCGGAGCCGGATTCATGGGAATCGGCGGCGGAGCCATCCTGACACCGATTACCCTCATCGTCTATCCCTTTCTGGGGGTGGGCGGCGCCGATCTGGTGAAGGTCATTTTCGGCACCAACATGTTCCTGGTTACAGTATTTTCCCTCTCCGCGGTCATCCGTCACCAGCGGAACAACCGGGTAGACTGGCGCGTTGTGTTCCTGTTGGGACCGCTTGCGGTTTTGGGGTCGGTCACGGGGTCCTGGGTTGCGGCGATATCCAACCCCCTGCTTCTGAAAAAAGCGTTTGCACTGCTGCTGATCGTCTCGTCCGTGCTTATCGTGGTGAAGGGTTCGACGAAGCCATCCGGCGCGCATGCGGGACGCCCGCTGCTTTCCCGGAAGTTGCTCCCCGTCCTCGGATTCCTGACCGGGTTTCTCGGGAGCTTTCTCGGAATCGGCGGCGGCGTGGTCATGATTCCGGCGCTCATTCTGCTTTTTTCCATTCCGGTTACCATTGTGGCGGGAACCTCCAGCTCCGTGATCATTTTTATCGGAGTCGCGGCAACAGTGTCATATATGATATACGGGCAGGGGATCGAACTGGTTTTGCCGGGATGGTCCACCGGATATGTCTGGTGGTCAGCGGCCATTCCGCTCATGCTGGGCGGAGTGCCAATGGCCATGGTCGGTGCGTGGTTGAATTCGCGGGCAAAGGCAAAGGTGCTGCAGCGGGTGTTTGGTGCGGTGCTGCTGGTGCTGGCGCTCCGTATTCTCTTGTCCTGAACCGGAACCGATGGCCGGAAAAGAGCTTATCCCTGCGGACGAAGCCTGCACGGAGAGTTTCTCTCCCGGAAGAGAGAAAATCGGGGAACAGGAAAACGTCATTTCCCTTTGTGAGCGGAACCGGCGACAATGGGGGCGCCGGGAGGGAGCCGAAAAATGATTCCCAGATGGCTGGAATATGAATTCGTGACCGTATCTCGGGGGGAGATGCGGCGGGTTTAATTCGATGACCGAACTGCTCCACATGGTGCGGAACGGGCGGGGAGGCGCATGATGCAGATGAGTTCGCTGCGGATTTTCATCGATTTTGACGGCACTATCACCGACTGTGACGTAGGTGACAGCATCTTTGAGCGGTTCCTCCATCCCGACCTTTTGGAGCGAGGCTGGCACCGGGAGATAATTGAAGACTGGAAAGCGGGCCGGATATCTTCCAGCGAGTGCCTTGTCCGGGAGTGCGAGAATACAGTGGTTTCCCGTGAGGCGCTGAATCAGCTTCTGGACGGGCATACCCTGACTCCCGGGTTCGGCTGCCTGGTGGAGTTTTGCCGTCGGGAGGGAATTCCCCTCACCATTCTCTCGGACGGGCTGGACTATTACATCGAGTTCATCCTGGCCAAATACGGTCTGAGTGAAGTTCCGTTCCATGCCAACCATATGTTTTTCTCCGGAACAGCCCTCGGCGTGGACTTCCCCTATGTGGACCGGGGATGCGGCCGGTGCGCCAACTGCAAGCGCTGGCACATTGATTCCGGGCGTCGTGACGGGGACACCGTGGTGTACATCGGGGACGGATATTCCGACCGGTATGCCATCCGGAGTGTGGACCGGGTGTTCGCCCGCCGCGACCTGGCCGAGTATTGCGACCGGAACAAGGTCAGCTACACCCCCTTCGAGAACTTTTATGAGGTGATGGACTATTTGGAGAACGGGAATGGAAAAGGTTGAAGTGCGGTTCCAGCCGGATGGTCTCCGGATCGAGGTAGAACCCGGAACCCTGCTCACCGAGGCAATGCGGGCGCTTGGGATCAGGGTGCAGCTGCCCTGCGGCGGCACGGGCAAATGCGGCAAGTGCACGGTGGAAATTCACCCCGACCCGCCTGATCCGGGCCCCTTCGACCGTCAGCACCTGACCCCGGACGAACTCGCCCGAGGCGTGCGGCTGGCCTGCCGTACCCGGATCGAACACCCCATGAGCGTACTCATCAGTCCGGGCATGCGGGTGCTTGGCGGACGGATTCTCACTGAGGGTGTGGACCGTGCCTTTGCCCTCGATCCGGCGGTGGAGAAAACCGGACTGGAACTCCCCGAACCCACCTTGGAGGACCAGGCCGCCGATCTGGCGCGCATCGCCCGCGCCATGGGCCATGAGAACGCTTCCTGCCCGGCATTCGATATCGATCTCCTCCGCGAGTTGCCCGGTATTCTCCGTAAGTCCGAATTCCGGGTTACCGTGGTGACCGCCGACAGTCGGGTGGTCGGCGTCGAACCGGGGGACACCTCGGCCCGGAAATACGGCATCGCGTTTGATCTCGGAACCACAACGGTGGTTGGAACGGTCATGGACCTCTCCGACGGTCGGGAACTGGCGCGCGCCTCCCGTCTCAATGCCCAGGTGGTGTACGGAGAGGATACCATCTCCCGGATCAAGTATGTCCTCGAAAACCACGGCGGACGGGAGGACATGACCGCGAAAATACGCGGTGTTGTGAACGAGATCGTGGCAGAAGCTGCGGCGAAAGCAGGGATAAATCCTTACGAAATCTATGAGGCGGTGTTCGCGGGGAACACCACCATGTCCCACCTCTTTGCCGGGCTCGATCCCTCCGGGCTCTCCCAGATTCCCTTCGTGCCGGTGACCTGCGCTCCGCTGAACCTGCGGGCGGCGGACGCCGGCATAGAAATTCATCCCCGGGGAAACCTGTACGTTCTGCCCAACATCGCCGGGTTTGTGGGTTCGGATACGGTCGGGGTAATGCTTGCCTGCGGCTATCTTGATCCCGGCCCCTCGCGGCTGGCGGTGGATGTGGGCACCAACGGCGAACTGGCTCTCCGGAAAAACGATGTCATGCTGGTCTGTTCCACGGCGGCGGGACCGGCACTGGAAGGCGCGGCGCTCGCCTGCGGGATGCGGGCGGCGGATGGCGCGATCGAGCATGTCCGGATTACGGAGACCGCGGTGGAATGCGATGTCATCGGTGATGCCCCACCCGTGGGCATCTGCGGCTCCGGGATTATCGACATCGTGGCGGAACTTCTGGACCGGGGTGTGGTGGACTCGCTCGGGCGCATGCTCGACCGTGACGAACTCCGGGGGATCGTCCCGGATTATCTTCTGGAGCATCTGGTCGAGTTCGATGGGCAGAATGCGTTTCTCCTGGCGCGGGCCATGAAGGAAAGCGGAGCTTTACGCGATGTCGTGATCACCCAGCGTGACATTCGTCAGATCCAGCTCGCGAAGGGGGCCATCAGCGCCGGAATCACGCTTATTCTCCGGGAGCTCTCCATGGAAGCCGGAGATCTGGACGAAATTCTCCTGGCCGGGGCGTTCGGAAACTATATCCGTAAATCGAGCGCTCAGCGTATCGGTCTGCTCCCCGCGGTTCCTCCGGAACGGATCCGGTTTGTGGGCAACGCCGCCTCCACCGGCGCCAAAATGGCCCTGCTCTCCCGGGCGGTCCGCGAGGACGCCGACCGTATCCGTCGCGAGACCCGTCACCTCGAACTTGCCGCCCTGCCGGAGTTCATGAACGCCTTCATGGACCACATGCTGTTCCCATAAGGGAAACGCCGCCCTGTTTCCACCGGGTCCGGGCCGGAAGAGGCCTGCCTTTCTTCTGTTTGCCTCCTGCGCTGGAGCATCGGAGCGAATCGGCGGTATACCGGCTTCCCGGTCATGCCCCTGTGCTTTTCCACATTTGCCCAAACCCGACAGGAGAAACGCCCCGCCATGAAAGCGCTGGTCTGGCTCCTTGCGATTCTGGTTTCCTTTACGGTCTGTTTCCGGTCCGCCGAAAGCGGAGAAATGGAACGGGAGATACGGGTTCTCCTCGGCTTCGGGTGCCGCGCTCCCCGAAGCAGTGTCCGGACGGTACTGTTCTCCGGGCGGAACGCCGTGGTGGAAAGCATCCATGGAGAACAGCTCGAAGCCGATGACCGTCCGGCGGTTCTCAGCCGGTTGAACTCCGGAGGGGGGGACCGCGATGATCTCGTGGTCACAGTGGCCTGGAACACTCCCCGGCGGACGAAACGCACGCCACAGGAAATATGGGCGTATCTTCTCGAGAACACCGATCCGGGAGCCGCCGCCCGGCTGAGCGATGACCCCGGTCTGGCACCCGATTCTCCCGTTGTAACCGTGAAGACATCCCTTGACGGGACGCAGGGTTTTTCGTTTGCCCTTGCTCAGCTCATCGAGCGGAAAGCGCTCTGGCTTCCCGAGCAGGACGTTTTCATTACCCTGGCGGATGCTCCGGTGGATTTGGACGCCCATCTCCGCTCTCTTTCGGGGGAACGTACCCTCACCCGGGTTGCGCGCGAACCCGAGGCAACACTTGAACAGTTCACCGCCCGCTGGGAGGACATGGGAAATCCCCTGCTCTGGAACCCCGACTGGGCGACGACATGGCGCGGGACCAAGGGACACATCGTTTGCGTATCACCTGCATACGGGTCGCTCTACAAGTTCGGGATTGATTGTTTTGGAAACGTCCGGCCGGACTTCGCGTCTCCCCACCAGTTTCGCCTGGACATACTCTGGCCGGGTTCCGTGTGGCAAAGTCAGGAGATCGTGGATGGACTGCCGATCATCCGCACCATTTTGCGCCACGGGGAGCGGACCTGCGAGATGGAGCAGTTTGCTCTTTCCTGGCCCGGAGAACCGGCGGCTCCGCGTGAAATAAACCCATCGAATCTTCTGGTGAGCCGCATGATTTTTTCGGGGCAGGACGGTCCCCTGACCGTGGGATTCCGCTTTGCGGTGGAAGAGTCCGCCCCGGAGCTTGTCCTGAAAGAGCGCTTCGGGCTCTGGTACATCGCCGAAAAGAACTCCGGTCGTCTCTTTCTGGAGCTCGTGGTCCCGGAAGGACTTGCGGTTACCCTGAAAAAGACGGCGCGGGAGAATACCTCTGCCGGGCTGGAAATCGAGTGTACGGGAACTTTCACCCGTACGGCCCCTCGGGAAATCCTGGTCAAGCTCCTGTCTCCTCCCCTTCCGGCCGACAAGGCGGATGCGCTGGCGCGGGTCGGGTATGAATCCGCCCGCCGGGAAGTCGCCGATTACTGGACACGATGGCTGGCGCGGGGGGCCTCCTTCCAGGTCCCCGAACCCGCCATCAATGAACTTGTCCAGGCCAACCTGTGGCATGCCCTCCGGCTGCCCCGGATACGAACGGATGGAGCGGGCGGGGAACTCATGGACATACCCTACTCCAATTTCGCGTACGGGCAGCTCGGTATCGAGTGGCCGATCAATCAGACAGTCTATGTGGACTACATGCTGTACGGGCTGAGGGGGTACACCGATATCGCGGAACGCGAACTTTCCGCAACATTCGGTCTCAATCTGCGGAGACGGGTCCATCTGCCCGGGCAAGCGGTCGGCCGGGTTGGCGGATTCGCGGACTGGCTCGTGTATACGCCATCAACCCTGTACAGCATCGGGCAGTGCTATCTGCTCTCCCATGACCGGGAGTTCATGGCGCGTCTTCTCCCGGACGCCCTGCTGGCCCTGGACTGGTGTCTTTCTCAGGCCCGACGGGCACGGAATGCCGATCACGCGACCGGGCTGGTGCATGGTCCCCTGAACGATCTTTCCCATGAAGAGAGCGTGTGGGCCTTCTCCCAGGCCTATTTTTACGCCGGGTTCAAGACATTCGGCGAAGCGTTGCGGGATTTCGGTCATCCCCGGGCCGGGGAGTGCCTCGGGGCGGCGGAGCGGATGAAGGAAGACATCACGGCGGCGTTTTCGCGCGCCTCGGTCGAAGCGCCGGTGGTCCAACTGGCGGACGGGACCTGGATCAACTACGTTCCCAGCGATGCGCTTACCCCGCGCCGTCTGATGGAGGTGTGGTATCCCACCGATGTGGACACGGGGCCGTTGCACCTGGCACGGCTCGGAGCGGTGGACCCGGACGGACCACTTGCCGCAAGAATGCTCAATGACCATGAGGACAACCTGTTCCTGAAGAACTGGGGCGCCGCGAACGAGCCGGTATACAATCAGCAGGCCATGGTATACCTGATGCGCGATGAAGCCGAAGCGGCGATTCGGGCGTTTTACAGCATGACGGCGTGTGCGTTTTCACGGGGTCAGCTCGAACCGGTTGAACACCGGTGGGCCTGGGGCCAGTACTTCGGCCCCCCCAGTACGGACGGTGCGTGGTTCGAATTGCTCAGAATGATGCTCATCCGCGAAGCCGCCGAGGGATTGATACTTGGACAGGCCGCTCCGCGCGCGTGGTTCGGGGACGGCAAACGCATCACCGTTACCGGGGCGCCGTCATATTATGGCCGGATTGACCTGGACTATGAGAGCCGGACTGCGCGCGGAGCGATTGAGGCGCGGCTCCGCTTCGCCGGGAATCGCCGCCCGCCGGAACTGCGGGTTCGCTTCCGTCATCCGGAACGGAGGACCATCCGTGCGGTCGAAGTGAATGGAAAGGCATGGTCCGGTTTCGACACCACGAGGGAGTGGGTCCGGATCGAGCGCCCGAAGGAATCCGCCTATCATATCGTGGTCCGGTATGAATGAGGGGTAACATGTCTGGCCGTTTGCGCATGGCCGGGGAGGTGGACTTCTCCCCTGCGGCTGGCCGATATGTTTCTGATGAAGTACGATGAATCGTTCCCCGGCATGGCCCGAAGAACACGGTGGTTTTCCGTGGAGTAAGTACGCGGGACCGTGAACGGTAATTTCCTTGTTCTGAAAAAAAAGGTATCACTGAAACATGAAAATCGTTGATGACTTCAAGGCGGTGTTCGAGCGCGACCCCGCAGCGCGGGGATTCTGGTCGTTTCTGGTGGTTATTCTGACCTATCCGGGATTTCATGCCATTCTTCTGCACCGGATCGCCCATTTCCTCCATTCGCTCCATATTCCGGTGATCCCGTTCATTGTCATGTGGTTCGGACGGCTTCTGACCGGTGTGGAGATCCATCCGGCGGCCCAAATCGGCGGCGGGTTTTTCATTGACCACGGCTTTGGAGTGGTGATTGGCGAAACCGCGGAAGTTGGGCGCAATGTCACCCTCTATCAGGGGGTGACCCTCGGGGGCACGGGCAAGGAAACCGGAAAACGTCATCCCACGCTCGGCGATAATGTCGTGGTCGGCGCGGGGGCCAAAATTCTCGGAAGCATGCGGGTTGGAAACAATGTGTATGTCGGCGCCAACGCGGTGGTGCTCACACCGGTTCCCGATGATTGCACCGTGGTGGGTGTTCCCGGACGCTGCGTGAAGCAGGACGGCGTGCGGATATCAAGTGTCACCCTGCGTCACGACCTCCTGCCCGATCCGCTCCTGTTGCAACTCGAAGAACTGCAGCGGGAAATTCACGAGGCCGAGCAGGAAATCCGCCGCTGGCACAAGGGCGAGAAGCCTCCGGCGTAAAAAAAATATTTCTCGCGGAGACGCAGAGAGAAACGCGAGAAAAAACGAAAAAAAGATTTGTCACGCAAAGGCGCGAAGGCGCAAAGAAAAAAGATAAGCGGGTGAGGAAAGACGCAACAAGAAGGAGTCTGTATCCGGAAGTCAGGAGAAACAAAAACCAATACGGGTATCGGGTTTGATCAGAAAACAGGGCCAAATCATGGCGGGCGCAGCCAAGA